>JBJSXS010000203.1:0-5210 GCA_046086545.1 Gemmata sp. | reverse complement strand
GGGCGCGCCCGGCAGCGGGGGCAGATCGAGCGGCGGCTGACCCGTGGTCGTCGGCATCGGCAGGGGCAACGCGGTGCCGCTCGCGGTCGGTAGCGGCGGGAGTTCGGCCCCCGCCGTCGGAGCGATCGTGCCCGGTGCCGTGACCTGGGCGGCGGGGGCGGTGGGCGCCGGGACCGCGGTGGGCATCGGCGCGGTGGGCATCGGGACCGCAGCGGGCATCGGCGCCACGTGCGCGGGAACGACCCGTGGGGCCGGCGCGACCGCCGCTTCGTACCCGTGGGCGACGGCCGCCACGCACAACAACCCGCCCGCGACACAGCGGCTCAACTTCCAGACGCGCCCCATGTCGGTACTCCCGTCGCGCTTGTCTGTGGTGGCACTCAACTCCGTGGTGCCTCACCCTCACCATCGGCCGAGCGTGGCGCCGGTCATGAGGATTATTCCGGTTGTGTGCGTAATGCGTGCACTGCTGGCGTTTCCGTAAAGATGGGTTGCGCCGGCGGACGATACCCGTGAGACGGAACCACAACCGAACCACGCGGGCCGTGTCATGCACAGTGCGAACGACCGAGCCGCCCAGCGGCGTACCGCCCTCCGGTGCGAAGCTCTCGAGGACCGGGCAGTGCCCGCGACCGTCGCCCTCGCCGGGGGCGTTCTGACCGTCAGCGGCACCGCAGCCGACGACCGCATCCGGGTCGTGAACGACGGCACGCTGCGCGTGTACGACGGCACCGCCGAGATCGGCGCGTTCGCTCCGGCCGCGGTCGCCAGCATCGTGGTGAACACCCTCGCCGGTAACGATGCGGTGGTGGTCGATCCGCGGGTGACCCAGTCGGCCGTCATCAACGGGGGCGAGGGGGCCAACAAGCTGGTCGCCGGCGGCGGGGCCTCTGTGCTGACCACCGGGTCCGGCCGGGACGCGTTGTTCGGCGGGACCGGGGCGAACACGTTCGACGCCGACGGCGGGTTCAACGACCTGTACAAGGTCAAGCCGCTGGACGTGGTGGCGGCCGGCGCGGGCAACCGGGTGCTGGTGTCCGTGCCCGACGGCACCACCGTGACCACCCCGCAGGAGACGATCACCGCGGGCGAGGTGGACGCGCTGCTGCAGCGGGCCGCGGCCGCGTCCGCCAGTTCGGACGCGATCATCGCCATCGTGGACCGCAACGGCCGCATCCTCGGGGTGCGGGTCGAGAGCGGGGTTGCCACCGAGATCACCGGCAACGTCAACACCCTGGTGTTCGCCATCGACGGGGCGGTGGCCAAGGCCCGCACCGGCGCGTTCTTCGGCAACAACCAGGCCCCGCTCACGTCGCGCACCGTCCAGTTCATCAGCCAGTCCACCATCACCGAGCGCGAGGTGAACTCGAACCCGAGCATCACGGACCCGAACTCGACCGCGCGGGGCCCGGGGTTCGTGTCCGCGGTCGGGTCCAAGGGGCACTTCCCGCCGGGCGTGGCCAGCACCCCGCAGGTGGACCTGTTCCAGATCGAGCACACCAACCGGGACGGCACGTTCCACCCGGGGGCCGACCGGATCAAGGGCACCGCGGACGACGTGCAACTGGCGCAGCGGTTCAACATCGACCCGGCGTTCGTCGGCCCGGGCCAGTCCCTGTTCCCGCCCGACTCGTACGGGTTCGACAGCGGGCGCGCGCCGGGCGCGCAGAACCGCGGCATCGCGACCCTGCCGGGCGGCATCCCGATCTACAAGAACGGGCAGGTGGTGGGCGGCATCGGCGTGTTCTTCCCGGGCACGACCGGGTTCGCCACCGAGGAGAACTCGTCGCTCAGCGCCACGTACAACCCGCGGCTGCCGGACCGGTCGCTGGAGGCCGAGTGGATCGCGTTCGCGGCCGTCGGCGGAACCCAGATCAGCGTGGACGGCACGCCCACCGACCCGGTCGGCGACCTCGGTGGGGTCGCGCTGCCGGCCGGGTTCGGCCTGCCGGTCGGGCGCCTCGACCTGGTCGGCATCCAGCTCGACGTGTTCGGCCCCAGCGGCGTAACCAACGGGCCGCGGGTGCTGGACATCGTCGGCCAGCAGGTGGGCCGCGGCAGCCCGAACGACGGCACCAACCAGATCGTCAGCGCCGGACCGAACGGGGTGCCCGGGGGCGGCGACGACCTGCTGTTGCGGAACGGGCTGCCGGTCCCGGACGGGTGGCTGGTGATGCCGCACGACGGGGACGGGATCACCGCGGACCAGGTGACCGCCATCGTGGCCAACTCGCTCCAGCAGTCCGACAAGACCCGCGCGGCGATCCGCGTGCCGCTCGGCACCCGGACCAAGTTCGTGTTCGCGGTGGCCGACCGCCAGGGGAACATCGTGGGCCTGTTCCGCCAGCCGGACGCCACCGTCTTCTCCATCGACGTGGCGGTCGCGAAGGCCCGCAACATGGCGTACTACGCGAACACGGCCCAGCTCCAGCCCATCGACCAGGTGCAGGGGCTGCCGCCGGGGGTCGCGATGACCAACCGCACCTTCCGGTACCTGGGCGAGCCGCGGTTCCCCGAGGGCATCGACCCGGCCCCGCCCGGGCCGTTCTCGCAGCTCAACGACGACCCGACCGGCACCAACCGCTTCACCGGCCTCCAGGTCGGGGCCCCGCTGCCGGCCAGCGCCTACCAGAGCGTGGTGGGGTACGACTCGTTCAACCCGCAGACCAACTTCCACAACCCGTTCAACATCCTGAACCAGAACGGGATCGTGTTCTTCCCCGGCAGCTCGGCACTGTACATGAACCGCGTCCTGCTGGGCGGGTTCGGGGTGAGCGGCGACGGCGTCGATCAGGACGACGTGGCCACCGTCACCGGGCAGACCGGGTTCGAGGCGCCCAACCCGATCCGCGCCGACCAGTTCCTGGTGCGCGGGGTGCGGTTGCCGTACCAGAAGTTCAACCGCAACCCCGAGGGGTAAGGGCCTGGGCCGCTGGCGGGTTCGCCCGGTGAAGACGCCAGCCGCACCACGCGGCGCGGTTGGAGCGCCAAAACGGGTTGAACGCGCGGGAGCGCGGGAGCCGATAAATTGGGGCAACGCCGGGCGCGGTTGTCGCCCCGCGTGCTTACCCAAATTACCGGTGTTGTCACATGCGCCGCTCACTCGCCCTCGCGGGCCTCACGTTTGTCGCGCTTGCCCCCAACTCTCCGTCCGCGCGTGCCGACGACCGGCCGCTGCTCCAGCGGATCGTCGAGCGCACCCCGTGCCCGCGAATCCCGCTCGAACACTCGATGGCGCGGGCCGGGTACCCGCTGGCGGTGAGCCCGCACGCGGTCCCGAGCCTGACCCGGTTCGATAACGCCGGGTACATCGGGGGCGGCTCGCTGAAGGGCAACGACCTGCTGGCCCGCGGGCCCGGGTCGGCTACCGGACCGGTCTGCGACGGGACGTTCGGCACGGACTTCACCGGGTTCCGCCAGCACCTCGGGCGCGTGTTCCTGGCCCCGTCGGTCGACCCGTCGCGCGGCCCATCGTTCCAGAAGCTGTACAACGCCGACGGGCCTCGCGTGGTAGACGTGCTGGCGCTGCGTCCGCTGCGCAAGGCGGTGCTAGAGAAGCGTGAGGACTCCGAGCACCGGCGCCACGGCGGTGAGGGGCACGGGGCCGAAGGGCACGGCAAGGAAGGGCACAAGGGGGAGGGGAACAGCGGCGAAAGGCAATAGACGAGCCTTCGCACCCTCTACCGAAGGCACGAGGCCTGGTCTCAGCCCCCCCGCGCGAACCGTGCGTCCCACTCGGGTAACTTCTCCTGCACCTCGGCGGCGCTGCCGGCGCGGAGCGTGACGTGCCCGACCTTGCGGCCCGGGCGCGGGCCCTTGCCGTACAGGTGAAGGTGCGCGTCCGGGTTCGCTAGCACCTGGGGCGCCGGCGGCACCGAGCCGATGAAGTTGTACATCGCGGAGTGCCCGACCGCGTCCGCCCGACCGAGCGGCAGCCCGCACACCGCGCGGACGTGGTTCTCGAACTGGCTCGTCAGCGCCCCCTCGATGGTCCAGTGCCCGGAGTTGTGGACCCGCGGCGCCATCTCGTTCGCCAGCAGCCGCGGCCCGTCCTGGAACCACTCGATGGTCAGCACCCCGACGTAGTTGAGCTCGGTCAGCACCCGCGCCGCGAACTCCGCGGCGCGCTCGCCCAGCTCTTCCCCGAGGTCCGGCGCCGGGGCCACGGACCGGTGCAGGATGCCGTCGAGGTGTGCGTTCTCGATGAGCGGGTAGGTTACGATGCGCCCGTCGCGCCCGCGCACCGCCACGAGCGACAACTCGCGGTCGAACGGGACGAACCCTTCGAGGATCAACGGGCGCCCGCCGAGCTTCTGCCACGCGGCGTCCGCATCGGCCGGGGTGCGCAGCACCGCCTGACCCTTGCCGTCGTAGCCGAACCGCCGCGTCTTCAGCACCGCGGGCAGCCCGAGGTCGCGGACCGCGGCGCGAAACTCCGCCTCGCTGTCCACCGGCGCGAACGGCGGCGTCGGGATGCCGAGCGACCGGAAAAACCGCTTTTCCGCCAGCCGCTCCTGCGACACCTCGAGCGCCCCGGGCGGCGGGTACACGGGCACGCGCTCGGCCAGCCACCGGGCCGACTCGACCGGCACGTTCTCGAACTCGAACGTCACCACGTCGGACGCCTGCGCCAGCTTGAACAGCGCCTGCAGGTCGTTGAACTCGCCGGCGATGTGCCCGCACACCTGCGCCGCGGACGACCCCGTCGAGGGCTCGAGAACGGTGGACGACACGCCGAGCGGGTAGCCCGCCAGCGCGAGCATCCGCCCCAGTTGTCCGCCGCCGAGGATGCCGAGTTGCATGGGAGCAGTTAAACGTGACAGGGGAAAAGTTCAAACGTGGATCACAGGCACGAGGGGGCGCAGAGCTACAGGTCGGTGTTTCGCATGTTGAATCTCTCCTTTTTCGCTTTTAACTGCCCTTCGGGTCCGGGTTGTCGAGCACCTTTTGCGTCTGGGAGGCGCGGAACGCGCGCAGCGCCTCGCGGATGCTGGGCGTGTTCAGCGCGAGGATGGATGCGGCCAGCAGCCCGGCGTTGATCGCCCCGGGAACCCCGATCGCGAGCGTCCCGACAGGGACGCCGCAGGGCATTTGCACGATCGACAGCAGCGAGTCCGTGCCGCGCAGCACGGCCGACTCGATGGGCACCCCGAGGACCGGCAGGGTCGTCTTGGCCGCGCACATGCCGGGCAGGTGGGCGGCCCCGGGGG
>JBJSXS010000202.1:0-3325 GCA_046086545.1 Gemmata sp. | reverse complement strand
ACGCCGTCGCCGTTGCGGTCTTCGAGCTTCACCATCACGTCCGGGCGGAAGTCGGCCGCGTCGCCGAGGTGCAGCAGGTCGCGGAGGGTGTTCCGCAGTTCGTACCGGTTGAGCCGTCGGACGACGGTCTTGCCGCCGGTCGATTCGAGCTTGGCGTAGGCGGCCTTCAACTCGGCCGTGAGCGCGCGAACCGTAGCCGCGACCTCTTTCGCGTCCGGCTTGGGCTTACCCTTCGGGGGCATCGTGCCCGTGTTGAGTTGGTCGAGGGCGCCCTGCCAGAGTTCGAGCGCCTCGCGCTTCGAGAGGTCCGTGCCGAGGGTGTCGAACCGCAGGTCGTTGGCCTGTTTGCTCGGCCCGTGGCACTCGTGACAGTGCTGTTTGAAGAATGGGCGGACCTTATCCAGCGGCGACTCGGCGTGGGCGACCGATCCGCCGCACAGGGCGACCGCGAGTGCGAGCAGTCGGGTGTTCACTTCCGCACCTCCAGCCCTGCCAGGGTGCCGGTGCTGGTGCCGAACCGGTCGACCTCCAGCCCGTGGTTCCGCAGGATCGAGAGCAGCAGGTTCGCGGCGGGCACGCGCCTCGCGCCCTCGGCCGGGTACACCTTGTGCTCGCCGTGCTTGAACCCGCCCCCGGCCAGAGCCAGCGGCAGGTTCTTCGTGGAGTGCTCGCCGGTCGCCATGCCACAGCCGAACAGGATGGCAGTCTGGTCGAACAGCGTCCCGCCGCTCACCGGGTCGTCCTGCTTCTTAAGCAACTCGATGAGGAGGGCCATAGCGGCGATCTGGTTCTTCTCGATCTGCTTGAGGGCGGCGACTTCCTTCTCCCGCTGCCCGTGGTGGGAAAACCCGTGATAGCTGCCGCTCAGGCCGAAGTCGCCGTTGGCGAATCCGGACGCGAGCGTGACCGCCCGCGCCGAGTCGGTCTGGATGGCGAGAGCGATCAGTTCCACCATCGCCGTCAGGTCGGCGGCCGTACCTTTCCCGACCGGCGGTTCGGCGCGCGGGGCCTTCGGCTTGGGCTTGTCCACCCACGGCTGTTGCATCTCCACCTTCTTTTCCAGTGTCCGCACCGAGTCGAGGTACTCGTCGAACTTCCGCCGGTCCTGTTTGCCCAAGCCCTTTTGGAACTCGTCGGCCTCGTCCCGCACCACGTCGAGTATGCTGCGGTGGCGCTGCAGTTGTTGCTTCGCGGTGGCCTTCTTCGCCGCCTCATCGTCGATGAACAGCGCCCGGTACAACTGCCGCAGGTCCATCGACGGCACTTGCACCCCGGTGCGGGTGAAGCTGACAAGGTTCGCCTCGTTGACGTGCAGCACCAGTGACGGGAACCGCACCGCCGCCCCGACCCACTCCGCGATCTTCTGATCGACGCTCAGGTTGCCTTCCGGGAAGCCGGGGGCGTTGATCGGCTTCACCCCGCTGAGCAGGACCGGCACCCCCTGATGCCCGCCGGTGTTGCCGTGATCGAGGTTGGAGAACACGGTGACGTCCGCCCTGTGCTTTTCGAGCGGCGCGAGGGTCTCGGGCAGGGCGTAGTTCGCCCCGACCTGATTCGGGTCTGGGAAAAAGGCTGCCGGGTAGACCCCGTAGTTGTTCGTCATGCAGACGAACCGCTTGACCGGTTTCTTCTCCGGCGCCGCGTGCCCGCGGGGCGTCATCGCTTCCAGCATTGGGACGGCGAGAACGACACCGCCGGCGCGCAGGAATGTGCGGCGCGATGGGCGAGTTGACATGAAAGTCCCCGGAAATCGCGGTCGATCAGGTCAGCGGGTTGAAGCTGCAAGTTGATATCATTTAACCAGCATTAAGGCGCCCCGACGATGATCCTTTGCGCCCGACTGGGGCAACTCGCAACGGGGGCGGAGCTGGTCACGTCGGAGTGTGGTCGGGCAAGAGGTCCGATGCTTCACTTTCACTTCATGGGCTCACCGCGGCCGATTCGCATTCCCCGAAGGTGACCGTCGAAGTGGGCAGTGTAGAGATCGAGTTGGTTGGGGTGCAGGTCGCAATCGAAAATGTCGCTCGGGGTCGCGGCGAGGTGGGTCGCGTCGGGCGCGCCGGGGGTCCAGAAGCCGATCTGTTTCTCGAACACGCCGATGAGCGCCCCCGCCGGGTGGTGCAACACCCTCCACATGGTGCCGTCGACCTCTTTCTTCAAGGACTCGTATTTCGGACGCTTCTCGCCGGTCGCCCAGTCGATCGAGACCGCCACCGGGCGCCTGTTGCCGCCGGGGGCGTTCGACACCTTGTGCAGTCCCGATGCCGTGAGGGTTTTCCCGTCCCCGCTGAACGCCAAACTGATGATGCCGCCGAACGGGGCCAGCTTGCCGATGTTCGAGTGAATCTCTTTCAGGTCGAACGCCCGAGACATCCTCGCGTCCTCCGCCTTCCAGTGACAGATGTTGCCGACGATGTCGCCGCTGACGAGGTCGTCCGAACCGGGTACGAACTGGACGCAGTATACGACGGCGGGGTGGCCGGCGTGTTCGCGGATCAGTTTGCCGTCGCGAGCCGACCAGACCTTCACCAACTTATCGTTGCCGCAGGTGGCGACGCGGTGCCCGTCGTGGCTGACCGCGACCCCGCGCACCCACCCCTGGTGTGCGCCAATCTCCTTCACCGGTGCTGGTGCCTCCGCGGTCGTGTCCCAGGTGAGCAGGCGCCCGTCGAAAGAGACGGAGTAGAGCGCCTCGCCGTCGGGCGAGAAACCCAGCATCCGCACCCAGTTCCGGTGGCCGACGAGTGGCGTCTTTTTGCCGGTTGCGAGTTCCCACCGCTGGATGGTGTGGTCGATGGCGCCCGCGAACACGAACCGGCCGGTCGGATCTATTCGACAGCACAGGAGGTTGGCCGTGTGCGCCCAGTCGGAGGTCGGCTTCGCGGCCTGCGGTTCCAGCACGATCGGCCTGGCGGTTTGGATCATTTCAGCAGCTCGTTGATGGGGCCGACGGCAGGGTCCGCGATGGGGAACTTACGGCCGGCGATATCGAAATGGCCGGAGGAGTCGATGCCGACCGCCCGCAGGTAGGTGTGAAATAACTGCCGGTGATCGACCTGTCGGTCCGTGACGTCGATCCCCTTCGCGTCGGTTTTTCCGATGACGGCTCCGTGCTGGATGCCGCAGCCGGCGAGGGCGATCGACCAGGCCCGCGAATAGTGGTCTCGGCCGTAACCGGGGTTGATTCGCGGGGTGCGGCCGAACTCCGTCATGACGACGACGAGCGTACGGTCGAGGTGCCCGCGCTGGGCGAGGTCCTCCAGGAAGTGCGCGAACGGCTTGTCGAAGTCCGCGACGTAGTGCAGGTGGAACTCGAAGTTGTTGT
>JBJSXS010000201.1:0-7133 GCA_046086545.1 Gemmata sp. | reverse complement strand
AGGGTGGTCTTGCCGCTGGCCTCCGCGCCGTACACCTCGACGATGCGCCCGCGGGGCAGGCCCTTGCCGCCGAGCGCCAGGTCCAGGCTCAGCGCGCCGGTGGAGATGCAGTCGATGTCCAGGCCGTTCATCTCGCCGAGCGACATGATCGAACCTTTTCCGAACTCCTTTTCGATCGCCGCGAGGGCGGTCTTCAGCTCCTTGTTGTCCTTGATGCTGCCGCTGTCCTTCGCCTTGTCCAACTTGTCGCTCGCCATGTGCCTGCTCCGGACCGTTGTGTGGTAGGGTGGGTCAGTCGTAACGGGGTGAAATTTACCCGAACGGCGCGGGCGGTTGAAGGTCAGCAGCGGAAATGCGGCGCCCGGGTGCGACAAACCCGCACCGGGTGCGACCGGGGGGCTTGACGGGCCGCGTGCGGGCCGTCAGGCTGAAAGGGTGGGCATTTCGGAACGCGCCTTTTCGAGGACGTGGCGATGAGGATTGTCCGGCGTGCGTTCGCGGTGGTGGGGATGCTCGCGGCGGCGGGCCTGGTGGCCCGCGCGCAGGAGCCGAAAGCGGGGGCCGACGGGGAGTCCGCGATTCCGGCTGCGGGGCGCTCCGTGGTGTGTGCCATGCGGAACTTGAACGTGGTGCCGTCCACGTTTCGCGCGCAACTGGTTACCGACGGGCGGTTTGCACCTAAGACCGATCCGCCGAAGGACGACAGCGACCGCGACCCGCGGGACCGCACCGGCAAGATTCACTGCCTCGTGTGCGAGCACGGGCTGTCGCCGGTGGTCGCGGTGTTCGTCCGCGGCGACGTGTCGAAGTACCAGAAGACCGACGGCCTGAGCAAGCTGCTCAAAGGCGCCGACGACCTGATCCCGCTGTACCGCGGCGACAAACTCGCGACGTTCGCCATGTTCCTCAAACTGGAGGTCGGCAAGCAGGTGGTGCCGGTGGCCCCGCCGGACCCGGCCGACGCGCCCAAGGACGATCCGAAGGAGGAGCCGCGCGGGTGCGGGGCGCTGCCCAAGTTCCGGCCCATCGAGCGCAAGCCGGAGGACAAGAACGTGGCGGTGGACTTCGAGTACCCGCACGACGAGAAGCGGGCCGAAAAGGTGGCCGAGGTGCTGAACTACGCGGGAGTGGTGGGCGCCAAGAACGTCCCGTTCGGGCTGGCGGCGGAGAAGTCCGCGGCGCTGGACGCGTTCGGCATCGGCGACGCCCCGGTCACGGTCATCATCTACAACCGGATGCGGATGGTGCGCCGCTGGGAGCTGAAGCCGGACGAACTGACCGACGAGCGGGTGGCCGAGATCCTGGCCGCCGCCGAGGAGATGATCCGCGGCAAGAAGGCTGTCCAGCCGTGACCGGCGCGGCCCGCGGCGCGTCCCGTCACTCGAACACCTTTGATACCGGGTGCGGCGTTCCGAACCTCACGCCCGCACTCGCCCTTCAGTCGTGTTGAGCAGAACGGGCCGCTTCGCACTTTCCCGCGCGCCGGCACCCGGTTAGCATTTCTTAATAACAGACCGGCACTCCGGTTCGCCCGACCGCCCGTCAGTGGCTCGCGAGGCTCTCGAAGATGCGCTCCGTCCTGGCACTCATTCTGGGGGGCGGTCGCGGTACGCGACTGTTCCCGCTCACCAAGGCGCGCTCCAAGCCCGCGGTCCCGGTCGCCGGCAAGTACCGGCTCATCGACATCCCGATCTCCAACTGCATCAACAGCGAGCTGCACAGCATCTACGTGCTGACGCAGTTCCTCAGCGTCAGCCTGCACCGGCACATCGCCAACACGTACAAGTTCGACATGTTCGGCAAGGGGTTCGTCGAGGTGCTGGCCGCGCAGCAGACGAACGAGAGCGCCGACTGGTACCAGGGCACGGCAGACGCGGTGCGCCAGAACCTGTCGTACATCGAGCGCGAGAACCCCGAGCACGTGCTCATCCTGTCGGGCGACCAACTGTACCGGATGGACTTCCGGCAGCTGTTCGAGACGCACCGGGCCACCTGCGCGGACGTGACCATCGCGGCCATCCCGGTGCCCGAGAAGGACACCGCCGGGTTCGGCCTGCTGAGCATGGACGGGCAGAGCCGCGTCACCGGGTTCGTGGAGAAGCCGAAGACCCCCGAGGAGCGGCAGCCGTACTACACCTCGGCCGAGTGGATCGAGCGCCGCGGGATCGGGTGCCGGGGCCGGCACTACCTCGCGAACATGGGCATCTACCTGTTCAAGACGTCGGTGCTGCTGGAGCTGCTGACCGCCCGCCCGCTGGCCACCGACTTCGGCAAGGAGGTGTTCCCGCGGAACTACACGACCAAGAACGTCTGCGCGCACCTGTTCGACGGGTACTGGGAGGACCTGGGCACCATCCGCAGCTACCACGAGGCGAGCCTGGCGCTGGCCGGGCCGAACCCGCCGTTCGACTTCTTCGCGCCGGACGGGATCATCTACACCCGGATGCGGAACCTGCCGGCCAGCCGCATCGACGTGGCTGACCTGCACGAGAGCCTGGTGGCCGACGGGTGCGTGGTCGGGCGCAACAGCCGCATCGAGCGGTGCATCCTCGGGGTGCGCAGCCGGGTCGGCGCGGGCGTCACCCTGCGCGACACCGTGCTGATCGGGTCCGACGACTTCGAGACCGACGCGGAGCGGGCCGCCAACCGCAAGATCGGGCGCCCGGACCTGAACATCGGCGACGGCGCGGAGATCGCCAACGCCATCCTGGACAAGGACTGCCGCATCGGCCGCGGGGTCAAGCTGACCAACGCGAAGAACCTGCAGGAGGCGGACGGGCCGAACGGCAGCTACCACATCCGCGACGGCATCATCTGCGTGCCCCGCTCCGCCGTCATCCCCGACGGCACCGTGGTGTGACGGGCGGCTACTTCTTGCGCCACACCTGATCGGCGGTCAGCCCCAGGCGCGCCATCGCGGGCTGAATCTGGTCGTAGAACCGCTTCGCGTCCAGCGGGTAGCCGGCGGTGGGCGCGAGGCCCGCGACGTGCCCGGCCCAAAAGCGGTTGAACTGCGACATGCAGACCTCGCGCAGGTACTTGCACAGCATCGACGCCAGCGCCACCGACACGCTGGCGCCGTCGGCCCGCGGGCGGAACGTGACCGTGACGGTGCGCGACAGGTGCTCGACCCGGTACCGGCTCTCCTCGGCGCCCTCGCGCTCCTCGACCACCCAGCCGCCGGGGAACGCCTCCTGGAGCAGGGCCGAATAGAAGTTCCGCCCGCCCTGCTTGTCGCACATGAACGCGAGCGGTTCGCCGTCGTCCGGCACCGCCGCCGTCAGCGACGCGAGCAGGTCGATCAGGCCGCGCCCCAGGACCGTCCCCTTCGAGCCGTACTCGTCCACCATGCGGTTGAACTGCGGCGCGGGCACGACCCGGTAGTCCCCGGTCCAGCGCCCCCCCAGCGTTTCGCGCACGCTTTCCGAAGTGTCCCACTCAAGCGCCGGGTCGATGTGCAGCGGCATGGTTTGCGTCGCGTCGAACCACGGCTCCGCGAGCAACTCCCCCCCCCACGCGGGCACCTCGCCGCCGCCCCAGAGGAACTCGTGAACGGTGAGCGCCTCGGCCGCGGCGATGGCCCACACGCCGCGCTCAAGCGCTTCGAGGCCGCCGCGGGTGTAGACCTTCTTCGAGTCGTCGATCAGGAGCCGCCGGTCGGGCCGCTCGTGCGCCCGCCGCACGACCGGCTCGAGCGCCTCCCACCCCGAGCGGTCGTCTTCGGGCAGGTGGAGTGCAATCCCGGCCTGCACGAGCGGCCCGAGGTTCGGCCCGTAACCCGCCTCGTCGATCCCGACCACCCAGGGCATGTTCCGCCTCGCTCGTTCGCGGCTCGCGGCTAACACGTCTGCTCGGAACCGCGCGCGCACGTATCGTAACCTCACCCGCTCTCGATTGGGAGGCCGACGTGCTCGCCGACAACATCTTCCTCAAGATCATCGACAAGAGCATCCCCGCGAAGGTCGCGCACGAGGACGACCGGTGCCTCGCGTTTCACGACGTGCGCCCGCAGGCCCCGGTTCACGTGCTGATCATCCCCAAGAAGGTGATCCGGACGCACGACGACCTGACCGCCGACGATCAGGCGGTGGTCGGGCACATGCACCTCGTCGCGGTGAGGCTCGCGAAGGAGCTGGGGCTGTCGAAGGGCTACCGGCTGGTGATCAACTGCAACGAGCACGGCGGGCAGACGGTGCCGCACCTGCACATGCACCTGCTCGGCGGCCGCGACATGACCTGGCCCCCGGGCTGAACCATGACCGACGACGACCTGCGCGGCGTTTTGACCGAGCGAGTCGCGGGCGTGCGGGCCCGCATCGCGGGCGCGTGCGCGCGCAGCGCGCGGGCCGCGTCCGACGTCACGCTGGTCGCGGTCACGAAGAGCGTGTCGCCGCGTGTCGCGGCCCTCGTCCCGGCCCTCGGCGTCAGCGACCTCGGCGAGAGCCGGCCGCAAGGGCTGTGGCGCAAGGCCGGGGCGATTGCCGACGCGCGCTAGCACCTGATCGGCCACCTCCAGCGGAACAAGATCGACCGAACGGTCCCGCTCGTGGCGCTCGTCCACTCGGCCGATAGCGCGCGCGTGCTGGCGGCCCTCGACGCGTTCGGCCGCGCGCGCGGCGCGCCGGTGCCCGTTCTCCTCGAGGTGAATTGCAGTGGCGAGGGGGGGAAGGGCGGGTTCGCGCCGGCTGACGTGCCCGCGGTGGGCGACACGCTCGCGGGCCTCACCGGGTTGAGCGTGCGCGGGCTGATGACGATGGCCGCGTACAGCGACGACCCGCAAACCGCGCGGCCCGCGTTCGCCCGCCTGCGCACCCTCCGCGACCAACTGCGGGCGCGCACCGGGCTGCCGCTCGCGGACCTGTCGATGGGCATGAGCAACGACTTCGAGGTCGGGGTGGAGGAAGGCGCGACGCTGGTCCGCGTCGGCACCACGCTGTTCGCGGGCCTTGAGGGCGAGTGAGAACTTGTGGGTATCGGTGCGGGCAGATGATGCCAACGAGCGGGCCGAGTGCGTGGCGTGTAACTGGCCGGCCTGCGGCGTATCGAGTCTGCCGGAGACGCGAACGCGAAGTCGGTGTGGCTGTCGTGGGAAACAGGCCGGCGGTGTCGCGTCGGCCGGCTCGTTCGCCTGTCACCGTTGTAATCGGTTTCATCAACAACGACGCGGGGCGCGGCAAGGCTGCCGCGCCCCGCTCGTTTCGCACACTTTGACGTCAGCCCAGGGGGGCGTCGTCGCTCGGCTTCTTCACCTCCGGCGCGGCCGGAGGCGGGGGCGGGCTGACCACCGCGGGGGGCGGGGGCGGGCTGGCGACCACCGGCGGCGCCGCCGGGGGGAACGGCAGCGTCGCGGGCGCCGGGGGCGGCACCGGGGCGGGCTTGTTCAGCACCCCGCCGAGCGGCACCGTGCCCTCGGTCGCGGCCGGCGCCGGCGCGAGCTTCGGCGGGGCCAGCGGCGGCTCCGGCTCGTCGTCCTCGAACACCTCGTCCAGTTCCGCCTCGTCCACCTTCTTCCGCATCAGGAAGTAGATCATGGTCGCGGCCGACCAGAAGAAGCTGTAGCTGAACCCGAGCATCATCAGGAACGCGAGCGTGAGCCAGAAGCACACCAGCCCGGCGCCCCAGGTGTGGTACGCGTAGAACTCGGCCCGGTTCGCGTCGTAGGCCTTCTGGTTCACCGGCTCGTACTTGTAGACCTGGCGCACCGCCTTCGCCGGGTCGGCCGTCTCCTTGCCCTCGGGGTCCACCGACGCCCAGTGGCCGTGCAGCTCGTAGTGGCTGTCCTTGGTCAGCAGCTCGCGCCAGCCGAACGACTCGGGCGCGTACACGAACAGGTACTCCGGCTTCCGGTCGCTCCACACCGCGCCGGCGGTCAGGCCCACCGCCCACTTGCCGACGTACACCGCGACCGACGCGAAGAACAGCACGAACAGCGTCACCGCCGCGCCGTACAAGATGGCCACCAGCCAGTTCCACAGGTAGTGCCACGGGGCCTGGTAGACGTAGTTCACCGACCGCGACAGCGCGTCGAACGTGTCGCTCTGGTCGCCCTCGACCGAGAGCGTGCAGTACATCATCGGGTACCCGACGAGGCCCACCAGGAAGACCGTCATGATGACGCCGCCGATGATCACCAGCGGCAGCCCGACGCCCAGCAGGAGCACGTCGCCGACGAGCGGGATCAGCGCGACCAGCCCGTACAGAATCAGCCCGACGCACACCAGGCCGCTGATGCCGAGCGGCACCAGCGGCGCGCCCAGGTAACTCATGTACCGGTTGGCGACGAACGCGACGGCCTGCTTGAGCGTGATCGGCCCCTTGTTCGCGAGCTGAACGGCCGCGATCCGGGTGATGACGCCGCCGCAGAACGCCCACACCGCCACGTTCGACAGGAGGATCAGAAACAGGTACAGGCGGGTAAGCGGGCTGATCCCGGGCGACACGAGCTTCGCGACCGGCAGGAGCAGCTTCACGAGGGGCTCGACCAGCACCGGCACGCTGCCGGTGACGAACCCGCCGAGCGCCTCGCGGCGGTCCGCGGCGCTGCCGCCGAGGGCGTCGGTGAACAGCAGGAACGGGTTCGGCCCGCGGTACTCGTACCACGGCAGCGTGCGGAGCCGCCCGCCCGGACCGGCCAGCGAGTCGAGCTGCTGCCACTGCTTGTAGTCGTGCAGGAACCGCTCGCGCCCGACCTGGGCGTAGTCCGCTTCCGTGTAGTTGGCCCCGTCGGCCTTGGTGCGCCCCTCGTACTCCTTCTGGATCGCCTGCACCCCGTACTTCGGCTCCGTTTCGAGCGGCGCCTTGTAGTAGAAGGTGTTCGACAGGAGCCACCACAGGAACGACATCGCCAGGATGCCGAGGGCGGCGACGAGGAGCTTGCGCGGGTCCAGAGCGATCTGGAAACAGCGAAAGATGTTCGTCCACGGTAGCGCCGTGCGGTAGCTGAACCCGCCGGAATGGTCGCGCCCGTCGGCCATGCTCGCTCCTAAATTCTGGGTGGGACAGCGTTATGAGTCGGCACCACGACCGGGGAGGAGGCCGCGGGACAGGGGGAAATTGTACCGGCACCCGCGCGCGCGGCAATCGGGTGCGAGCGCCGAAAGACCGCCGCCGGCCCGCCGGTGACGAGGGCGGGC
>JBJSXS010000200.1:0-3429 GCA_046086545.1 Gemmata sp. | reverse complement strand
CGCCCGCAACGGGCGGGGCCGGGCGCGTGGGATCCCAGATGCTCCGCGCCGCGAGTTGCTCGTCGCTCTCCTCGAACAACTCCGGCTCGAAGTTCATGGCCCGCGCGAGCAGGCGGAACACCTCGGTGTTCGGCTTCGACTCGCCCAGCGGCGCGATGGCCCGGTTGTTGGCCTGCACGTACAGGTGCCCGTAACTGCTGTGCAGGTCGAAGTGTTCGAGCTGGGTGGTGGCCGGCAGCACGACGTCCGCGAGGTCCGCGGTGTCGGTCCGGAACTGGTCGTGGACCACCGTGAACAGGTCCTCGCGCGCCAAGCCCGACAGCACCCGCGACTGGTCCGGGTTCACCGCGGCCGGGTTGGAGTTGTACACGAACAGCGCGCGCACCGGCGGCCCGGGCAGCTCGCCGTGCAGGGCCTCCGCGAGTTGCACCATGTTCACCGTGCGCGTGCCGGCAGGGACCAGGTCCGGGCGCGTCAGGTAGAAATCGTCGAACGGGTACGCCTTGCTCGTGCTGAGGAGCGCGCCGGCCCCGGGGTGGCGCCAGTCCCCCGTGAGGGCGGGCAGGCACACGATGGTGCGTACGGCCGTCCCGCCGCCGCCGTGGCGCTGGACCCCGTAGTTCAAGCGGATCAGCGCCGGGCCGCCGAACAGCTCGCGGGCGCGTGCGTACTCGCGCGCGAGCCGCTCGATCTCCTCGACCGACAGCCCGGTGATGTGCGCCACCCTCGCTGGCGGGTACTCCGCCCTCACGCGCTCGCGCAGCTCCGCGGCGCCGACGCAGTGGTCGTTCAGGTACTCGTCATCCTGCCAGCCCTCGCGAAAGATGACGTGCATGACGCCGAGCGCCAGCGCCGCGTCCGTGCCCGGCCGGATCGGAACCCACCAGTCCGATTTCGCGGCCGTCGGGGACCTGTACGGATCGATGGTGACGATCCTCGCCCCGCGCTTCCGGGCCTCGTGCTCGACCTTCCAGAAGTGGATGTTGGTGACCGCGGTGTTGGAGCCCCAGTTGATGATGTAGCGGCTGTTGACCGCGGCTTCGGGATCCGTCATCGCGCGCGTGCCGAGGGTCACGTCGCACCCCGCCGCGCCCGCGGTGGCACAGATGGTGCGGTCGAGCAAACTGGCCCCGAACCGGTGAAAGAACCGGCGGTCCAGGCTCGCGTACATGAGCTTGCCCATCGTGCCCGCATAGCTGTACGGCAGGACCGCCTGCGGGCCGTCGGGGGAACTCGCGATCTCGCGGAGCTTCGCCGCGATGGTGCGAATCGCCTCGTCCCAGGAGATGCGTTCGAACGCGCCCGCGCCCTTGCGCCCCACGCGCCGCAGCGGGTGCAGCAGGCGGTCCGGGTGGTACACCCGATCAAGGTAGTTGTTCACCTTTTGGCACAAAAAGCCTTTGGTGAACGGGTGGTCCTTGTCGCCGCGCAGGTCCACGGCGCGCCCGGCGGCGTTCACGGACACCACCATCCCGCACGTGTCCGGGCAGTCGTGCGGGCACACCCCCCTGACGGTCGTGACGGTTTCCAGCGCGCGGCGCATGTCGTTCCCCCTTCACCCGGTGCGTTCGGGTATGATAACAACTGGGCCCCGCGGCGGTCGCGCGGGCCGGACCGCGCCGGTGGTGACATTTGGCACGGGCGGAATTTGCGGCAAAAAACCGACTACTCTCTTGCTCTACTCAACCGCGCCGACCAGATTATCACGCACGACCCCGCCGGGCGCCGCCCGGGCGCTCGCACCGGGCCGAAGGATACATCAATGCCGGCACCCGTTTCCGTGCCCGACTTCCTGGATCTGGTCCGCAAGGGCGGACTGGTTCCCGACAAGAAGGTCGATGACCTGCTCGCGCGGCACAAGAACACCGGCACCCCCCAGACCATCGACCAGGCGGCCGCGGCGCTGGTGCGCGACGCGCAGCTCACCTTCTTCCAGGCCAAGCAGCTCAAGCTCGGGCGGTACAAGCGGTTCACCATCGGCTCGAAGTACCGGCTGCTCGAGCTGATCGGGGCCGGCGGGATGGGCGCCGTGTACCTGTGCGAGCACACGCTGATGAAGCGGCTGGTGGCGCTCAAGGTGCTGCCGGTCGAGAAGCTCGACGACCCGTCGAACCTGGATCGGTTCTACCGCGAGGCCCGCGCGGTCGCGGCCCTAGACCACCCGAACATCGTCCGCGCCTACGACATCGACCAGTACGAGAAGCTCCACTTCCTGGTCATGGAGTACGTGGACGGGGCCAGCCTCCAGGAGATCATCGCGCGGTACGCGCTCGAGAAAAAGCTGTTCGACCCGGTGCGCGCGGCGCACTACGTCGCGCAGGCCGCGGTGGGCATGCAGCACGCGCACGAACTGGGGATGGTTCACCGCGACATCAAGCCCGGGAACCTGCTGCTGGACCGCACCGGGGTCATCAAAGTCCTCGACATGGGCCTCGCGCGCTTCTTCAACAAGAAGCAGGACAGCGTGACCGAGAAGTACGACGACAAGTGCGTGCTGGGCACCGCGGACTACCTGGCCCCGGAGCAGGCGGTGTCGAACATCGTGGACGTCCGGGCCGACATCTACTCGCTGGGCGGTACGCTGTACTTCATGCTCACCGGGCAGACCCTGTTCCCGGACGGTACCATCGCGGCCAAACTGGTGGCGCACCAGCAGAAGGAGCCGAAGCCGGTCGAGGCGTTCCGGGGCGACGTGCCGAAGGGCGTGCTGGCCGTGCTCAGCACGATGATGGCGAAGGACCCGGCGAAGCGGTACCAGGAGCCCATCGAGGTGGCCGAGGCGCTGGCCGAGTGGGCGGAGGCGCACGTGGAGCCGCCGCCGGAGCGCGAGATGCCGGCGCTGTGCCCGCTGGTGCGCGCGCTGGCCGCACCGCCGGGCCCCGGCACCGGTTCCCACCCGCCGCTGGCGCGGGTGCTGTTCGGCCCGGGCCGCGGGGTGTTCTCGCGAGGCACCGGCGGCAGTTCCTCCAAGATGAGGGGCCCTCGGGTGGGGGACGCGGCGGCCGACGGCAGCGCGGTGTTCCCGGCCCCGCCCTCAGGTGCGAGCAGCGGCCGGTACAGGCCGGCCGCGCCCGGTGCCGCGAGCGGCCCGCGGTCAACCGGCCGCACCAGCGCGGCGCCCACCACTCCTCTCGCGACCCGGAAGTCCGGCCCGGGCGCGGCCCAGCGCCGCGCCGCGCCGGAGGTCGAGCCCGAGTCCGGCACCGCGCTGAAACCCGGCAAGGGCCCGCGCCGCACGTGGCTCCTCGCCGGGGTCGCCGTCGCCGCCCTCCTGCTGTTCGTCGGCGGGCTGGTCGCCGCCTACCAACTCGGCAAGGGCAGCCAGGCCCCGCCCGCGGACGCCGGGCGCGCGAACTGACCGCCGCGCCGGGCCACGGAATCCCCGTCCCGCGAGCGTCGCGCTTACGCATGAGACCGCACGATCGTCGA
>JBJSXS010000199.1:0-3080 GCA_046086545.1 Gemmata sp. | reverse complement strand
CGCGCTCGGACGCCACTGAGCCCCCCCGGTTAGCGCCGACCCCGCAGGGGCCGTATCACGTAAGACGCCCCTCACAGCTTACTGTTTCTTCGGCTCCGGCGGCGCGAAGTTCGTGACCGTCCGCCGGCCGGTCGAGCCCGGCCACGGCACCGTCGGCCGCCCGGGGCAACCAGGCCCGAACGGCGCGCCCGGAAGGCCCCTCGCGGCGGACCGGCCGCGGCTCTTCCGCACCTTACGCTTGCACCCGGAGCGCGCATCACGCAAGATAAAGTCCTGCCGACACACACCCGCCGGGACCACCACTCCATGCGCCGCGCACTCCCGCTCGCCCTCGCGCTCGGACTCCTCGCACCGCTCGCGCGCTCCGCCGAACCGGTGAACGACGAGTTCTTCGAGAAGAAGGTGCGGCCCGTTCTGGTCGCGAACTGCACCAAGTGCCACGACGCCAAGGTGCAGAAGGGCGGGTTGCGTCTCGACCTGAAGGCGGAGTTCGCCAAAGGCGGCGACAGCGGCCCCGCGGTGAAGCCCGGCGACCCGTCCAACAGCCGGCTCATCGGCGGGGTGGGCTACGCGGGCGAGTTGAAGATGCCGCCGAAGGGGAAACTGTCCGACGCGGACATCGCGACGCTCACCGAATGGGTGAAGGGCGGCGCGCCGTGGCCCGCCGACGGGACGGGGGGCGGCGCCGGGGGCGCGGCATTCGACCTTCAGGCACGCGCGAAGGCGCACTGGTCGTTCAACGCGATCAGGCGGCCCGCGGTCCCGGATGTGAAGGCCGCGAAGACCGAAGTTCGCAACGCCATCGACCGGTTCCTGCTCGCGCGGCTCGAGAAGGACGGGCTCGCCTTCGCCCCGCCCGCCGACAAGCGCGTGCTGCTGCGCCGCGTGCACCTGGACCTCATCGGCCTGCCGCCGGCGCCCGCCGACATCGAAGCCTTCGCGAACGACGACGCGCCCGACGCCTACGAGAAGGTGGTGGACAAGTTGCTCGCGAGCCCGCAGTACGGCGAGCGGTGGGGCCGGCACTGGCTCGACCTCGTGCGGTACGCGGAGACGCACGGGCACGAGTTCGACTTCGAGATCCCCGACGCGTGGCGGTACCGCGACTACGTGATCCGCGCGCTCAACGCGGACCTGCCGTTCGACCAGTTCCTGACCGAACACGTCGCCGGCGACCTGCTGGCCCCGCGGCCCGGCAAGGACGGCACCAACCAGGCGCTGCTCGCCACCGGGTTCTGGTGGCTCGGGGAGGCGAAGCACTCGCCGGTGGACTCGCGCGCCGAGTACGCGGACCGGGTGGACAACCAGATCGACGTGTTCGGCAAGGCGGTGCTGGGCCTCACCCTCGCCTGCGCCCGGTGCCACGACCACAAGTTCGACCCCATCGCCACGAAGGACTACTACGCCCTCTTCGGGGTGCTCGCGAGTTCGCGCTACAACCGCGCCGACGTGAGCGACCCGGCCCCCGTCGCGCGGTGGCTCGACGAGTTGAAGCGCGTGCGCGCCGAGTTGGAGAAGGCGCCGGAGAGGGAGGCGGTTGTGCCCCGCGCGCCGCAGAGCCAGGGGTGGCGCGACAGGTCGGTGCCGTTCGAGGAGTTCGGCGCCGGGTGGCGCACGCGGTGGTTTCCGAACGGGCCGGCCCTGCGCCCCGAAGCCGGCGCCGGGTTCCCGCACAGCGCCGCCGAGGCCCGCCGGCTGATCGGGTCGCTGCGCTCGCCCACGTTCACCGTCGAGAAGCCGTACCTCGCGATCCGGGTCGCCGGGCGCGACGCGCGGGCGCGCGTCATCCTCAACGGGCTGCAACTCATCCAGAACCCGATCTACGGCGGCCTCGCCCACGGGATCAACCACGGCGAAGAGCTGAAGTGGATGGTGTTCGACCTGCGGATGTGGAAGGGTCAGCCCGCGTACCTCGAACTGCTGGACGACGGCCCCGGCTGGTTCGCGCTCACCGAGGCGCGGTTCGCCGACGCGCCGCCGCCGGCCGAGCCGGCGCCCAAGCTGGCGCTCTGGGAGTTGCCCGCGACGCACGAGAACGCGAACCTCAAGACGCGTATCGACGCGGTCCGCGCGCTCGAGGCGAAGCTGCCGCCCGCCCAGCGCGCCCCGACGATGACCGACGGGAACGGGATCGACGAGCGCGTGTTCATCCGCGGGAGCCACAAGAACCCGGGCGCCGTCGCCCCGCGCGCGGCGCTCGAGGCGTTCGGCCGGCCGGCGTTCACGAACGGCGGCAGCGGGCGCCTGGAGCTCGCTCGCGCGCTCACCGACCCGTCGAACCCGCTGGTCGCGCGCGTGATCGTGAACCGCCTGTGGAAGCACCACTTCGGCGAGGGCATCGGCCGCACGCCCGACGACTTCGGCTACCAGGGCCAGCCGCCCACCCACCCGGAGCTGCTCGACTGGCTCGCGAGTGAGTTGGTCGCGCAGAAGTGGAGCCTGAAGGCGATGCACCGCGTCATGCTGCTGTCGGGCGCGTACCGGCAGTCGAGCAAGGCGGCCGCCGAGCAGGCGGCGCGCGCGCGGACCGCGGACCCGCAGAACAAGCTGCTGCACCGGCAGAACGTGAAGCGGCTCGAAGCCGAAGCGGTGCGCGACAGCGTCCTGGCGGTCAGCGGCCGCCTCGACCTCCGGATGGAGGGACCGGGGGTGCTCCCGCACCTGACCGATCACCAGGTGGGGCGCGGGCGCCCGGGGTCCGGGCCGCTCGACGGCGACGGCCGCCGCAGCGTGTACCTGCAGGTGCGCCGCAACTTCATCAACCCGATGTTCACCGCGTTCGACTACCCGACGCCGTTCACCGCCATCGGCCGGCGCACCGTGTCCAACGTGCCGGCGCAGGCGCTGGTGATGCTGAACAACCCGTTCGTGCTGCAGCAGGCCGAGTTGTGGGCGAAGCGGGCGCTCGCGGCGCCGGACGGGAAACCCGAGGACCGCGTGCGCCAGATGTACCTGAGCGCGTTCGGCCGCGCGCCGACGGCCGACGATTCGGCCACCGCGACCGCGTTCGTCGCCCAGCAGGCGCTGGAGTACGGCAAGCCGGATCACCCGAAGGCGTGGGCCGACCTCGCGCACGTCCT
>JBJSXS010000198.1:0-6962 GCA_046086545.1 Gemmata sp. | reverse complement strand
ACGCGGTCGCCCTGGCCGTGCGGTTCATCTTCGCGGTGGTGCAGATGGCGTCGCCACGGGTCGGCTACGCGGTGGCCGACGGGTGCGCGTGGCTGGTGTTCACGTTCGTGAGGAGCCGGCGCCGGGTGGCGCTGGAGAACCTGCACGCCTCGTTCCCCGAGCTGGCCGCGAGGCCGGGCGCGGCCGAGCGCCTGGTTCACGCCATGTACCGGCACTTCTGCCGCGCGTTCGTCGAACTCGTCATGGCCCCGCGCAAGCTGCACGTGCGGAACTGGCGCAAGCACCTCGTGCTGGCGGGCGGGAGCCACGTCCTCGGGAGCCTGCTCGGCGACCGGGCCGTGCTGATCGTGACCGCGCACCTCGGGAACTGGGAGCTGGCCGGGTTCCACCTCGGGCTGTGCGGGTTCCGCACCCACGCCATCGCGCGGGCGCTGGACAACCCGCACCTGCAGCGATACGCGCTGCACTTCCGGCAGGGCACCGGGCAGGCGATCCTCGACAAGGAGGCCGACTGGGAGCGCATCGTCGCCGTCCTCAAGGGCGGCGGCAAGCTCGCCACGCTCGCGGACCAGGACGCCGGCGCGCGGGGCGTGTTCGTGGACTTCTTCGGGCGCCAGGCCAGCACCCACAAGGCCGTCGCGCTGCTGGCGATGCAGTACAACGCGCTGATGGTCGTTCTCGGGGTGCCGCGGGTGAGCCGCGCCGACTACCCGCAGCGCGCGGACTACGACCCGGACAGCCCGCTGGCCCCGATGTTCTACGCGGTCCGCTGCGTGGACGTGATCGACCCGAACGAGTACGCCGCCGAGCCGAACGCGGTGAAGCTCATCACCGCGCGGTACACGGCCGCGCTGGAGGCGCTGATCCGCCAGCACCCCGAACAGTACTTCTGGCTGCACCGCCGCTGGAAGACCCGGCCGAAGGCCCGCGGCGCCAAGGCCGCGTGACCGGGGCGGCGCGCCGGCGCCCGTCGATGGCCCGTGAGGAGCGGTCGCAGGGCGGCGGCGGCGGTCATTTCACCCACGGGGCCAGGCGCTGCCAGACGGCCCACAGCTTGGCGCTCAGCCCGGCGGCCTCGCCGGCCACGCCCGACACCACCCGGCGGTACGCCCGCGCCGCGCCCGCCGGCACGTCCTTCGGGGCGCACGCGGCCGCGGCCACCCGCAGCACCTCCTTCGCCTCCCTGAACGCCCCCGGCTTGCCGTCCGGCCCCGCCTGCTTCACCATCACCACCGCTTGCGCCATCGCCAGCACCAGCCGGGTCGCGTCCGACGCCGCGACCGCGTCCACCCTGGCCGCGTGCGCCCCGGCCTCGTCCGGCTGACCGCTGAGCGCCAGGTCCAGCGCGAGCCACGCGCGGAAGTCGGCCAGCGCCTCCTCCGGCCCGCCGAGCTTGACCGCGGCCCGGCACACGTCGGCGGCTCGCTCGTCCTGATCCAAGAGGCGAAACGCGGTCGCGAGCGGGTGCAGCATCCACGCCTCCACGCCGGGCCGGTCCCGCCAGTCGGCGAACCACGCCGACGCCATCCCGTGGTGCCCGGCGGTCACCAGCGCGGCCCCGGCCCGCGCCCACGCGTGGTCGTCGGCCCGCAGCAGGTCGGCGTACTTCTGCACGGCCCCCTGCACCGGCTTGCCGGCCTCGGCCAGCGCCCACAGGTACGCGAGCAGCACCTCGCGCCCGGCCTCGGGGTTCTGGCTCAGTAAGCCGGGCAGGCGCTCGGTGACCGCGTCGGCCGACCCTTCGGCCACCGCGCGGTCGGCCCACAGCCCGGCCACGTCGGCGCCCGCGTCGGCGGCGAGCGCCAGCTCGCGCAGTTCGGCGGTCACCTTGGTGCCCCAGCCCTCGGCGTCGAACGCCCGGATCGCCTCTCGGAGCGTGCCGCGCGTCGTTTCGGGGTCGGCGGCGAGCTCGCGGAACCCCGCCAGGGCCTGCTCCAGTGCCCCCTGGCGGCACGCGAGCTGAATGCCCCGCACCCGCACCAGCGGGCCGTCGCCGTGCTCGCGCAGCGCCGCCAGCGTGCGCGCCGCGGCGCCCAGGTCGCCGGCCGCGAGCTGCTCCGTGATGAGGTTCAGGCCCGCGGCCTCGAAGGCGGGGTCGAGGTCGAACGCCTTCTGGAAGTCGGCCAGCGCGCCGCGCCGGTCGGCCACCCCGCGCCGCGCCTCGCCGCGGTACAGGTACGCGAGCGGGTTGACCGGTTCGAGCTGCACGAAGTGCTCGCTCGCGTCCAGGCAGTCGCGCGGGCGCCCGGCGTCGTCGTACCACGCGGCCAGCTGCCGCCAGCCCATCACGAACTGCGGGTGATCGGCCACCACCTGGCGCATGAGCGCGACGGCCCTCGCGCGGTCCCCGCGGCGCGCCTCGATCCACGCCGCGCGGCTGCGCAGCTCGGGCGGCAGCGCGTCCCCGAACTCGGCCGGCTTGCACGCCGCCAGCGCCTCCTCGAACCGCCCCGCGAGCGCGAGCTGTTCGGCCTTGCAGTCGTGCCCGGGCATGAACTTCGGGTACGCCTTGGCCACCGCCTCCGCGGCTCGCAGCCGGTCGCCCGGCTCGGCCTCCTGGCCCTCCGGCGAGTCGATCCAGAAGATCGGCGCCCACGGGTGGAACGGCCCGCCGCTCTGCCACGACTCGCGCAGCACCTTCTGGGCGCGGTCCTCCAGCCCCGCCTTGCGGAGCTCGACGAGGGCGGCCTGGATCGGGAACGGCGCGGTGCCCGGGCCCTCGCACACCTCCGCGAACGCGCGGGCGGCGGCTTCGGGGTCGTCGGTGCGGCACGCGAGCTGGATCTGCTTCACCGCCACGTCCGGCCCGCCCATGTGCTCTTGCAGCACGGCGAGCGCGACCCGCGCCTCGCGGTACTCCTCGTCGGCCAGGCACGCGTCGAACAGGATCGCGGCCGCGGGCGAGTACGTGGCGCTGATCTGCAGCGCCTCGCGCAGGTCCGCCTTGCCGCCGTCGCGGTCCCCGGTCTGGAGCTTGGCCTCGCCGCGCATGGTCCACCCGACCGGGTGGTGCGGCTGGAGCCGGACCAGTTCGCCGGCGGCCTCCCGGTAGAACTCCGGGCTGCCCGTCTCGTTGTACCAGTCGGCCAGCTGGTGCCAGCCCCACACGTACCCGGGATCGACCGACACCAGCGCGCGCATCCGGTGGATGGCGGCCGAGAAGTCCCCGCGGCGCGCCTGCACCCACGCCTCACGGCCCTGCAGGATCATCGGCATGTCGTCGGCGAACTGCGGCGGCTGTGCGGCTTCAAGGGCGGCCTCGAACCGGCCCATCTCCGCGAGCCGCTCGGCCTTCAGGTCGTGCGCCTCGACGTTCTTGGGCTCGAGCGCGATGGCGCGGTCGAGCGCGGCCAGCGCCTCGTCGTTGAACCGCGGGTGGGTGAGCATGCGCGCGAGCCGGAGCCACACCCGCGGGTCGCCGGCCCGGTCGCGGCTCAACTCGCGCGCCAGGTCGGCCGCGACGTCCGGCTCGTCCAGACGGTCGGCCCACATCTGGACCGCGTGCCACGCCCACTCGTACCCCGGCTCGAGCCGCACCGCGGTCGTCGCGCGCTCCAGCGCCTCCTGGGACCGGCCCTCGTCCCACAGCCGCTCGGCCAGGAACCCGTGTGCGAGCGCGTCCAGCGGGTTGCGCACCGTCGCGCGCTCCAGAACGGTGATGGCCTCTTCGCGCTGCTCGGCGTCGTCCAGCGCGTCGGCCAGCTCGCGCGCGGCCAGCGACCACCCGGGCGACACCGCGACCGCCTGCCGCAGGGCGTCGAGGCGCCCGTCCGCGTTGCCCATCGCGTGCCGGATCTGGGCGAGGTCGAGCCACAACTTGCCCAGCAGCGGGAACCGGTCCGCCGCCTCGCGCGCCAGCGCGTGCGCCTCGTCGAGCCGGCCCATGCCGGCCATCTGCTGCGCGACCACCGACCACGCGTGCCACAGGTCCGCGCGCGCGTCGAGCACGTCTTCGAGCGTTTCGAGCAGTCGCGCGTGCTCGTCCGGGTCGCCGCTCTGGAGGACGCTGTGCGCGGCGCCGACGTACGCGACGAGGCCCTCGCCGGTGTGCGGCTGCCGGCGCAGCTCGCCCTCCACGAACTCCAGCGCCTCGCGCTTCTCGCGGCGCCCGCGGCTCAGTTGCACCAGTTCGGCGACGAGCGGCTCCTGGTCGATGTTCAGCCGCAGCCCGGAGCGGATCGCGGCCGCGGCCTCGGCCGTGCGGTCGGCCCGCCGCTGCACCTGCGCGAGCACCGAGTAGTACCACACGTGGTCCGGCTCCAGCTCGCCCGCCCGCCGCACCTCGCGCAGCGCCTCTTCGGTCTGGCGCCGCTCGGCCAGCACCAGCGCCCGCTGCCGCAGCGCCCACGCGTCGTCGGGGTACTGGGCCAGCATGTCCTGAACCGCGCGGTCGGCGTCGGCCTCGCCGTCGCCGGCGGCGATCTCGGCCCGCAGCTTGAGCAGCGGGTGGTGGTGCGGGAACCGCTGGCACGCCTGCGCCAGGTGCGCGCGGGCCGCGGCCCGGCCGTCGGTGTCGGCCAGCAGCGCGGTCAGCGTGCGGTGCGCGTCCATCGCCAGCGGTTCGAGCTTCACCACCTCGAGGAAGTGCGCGCCGGCGGTGGCGAGGTCCGGCTTGCTCCGCGCGACCCGCGCCGCGGCCCGGTGCCACGCCGCCGGCCCGACGAGCGCCTTGGCCGCGGTGAGGTCGGCGTCGGCCTCGGCGAACCGGTCGGCCGACGCGTGGCACTCGGCGCGGAACAGGAGCAGTTCGCCGAGGGCCGCCGCCGCTTCGGACTTCTTGCCGTCGGGCTTCTGCCCCCTGTTTTCTAGCCGCTGTTCTCGCGCCGCCGCGTCCTGCAACTTCTTGACCGCCTGATCTAGCGCGGCGGCCGCCTGCTCCGGCTCGTCGCGGTCCAGGAGCGCGGTGTACAGCGCGCGTGTGGCGGCCGGGAGCGGCACCGCGGCGCGGCCGGCCCGCTGCTGGAACAGCCGCAGCGCCTCGGGGACCTGTTCGGTGGCGCGGGCGGCGCGGAAGTACGCGTCCGCGAACTGGTCCTCGCGCTCGTCCAGCGCGCACGCGAACCGGTACACTTCGTTCGCCTCGTCGAACCGGCGGTCCTCCCACCGCTGCGTGGCGAGCAGGAAATAGCTGGCCGCGGCCAGCGGCCGCTCGCGGGCCGCGCGGCGCAGCAGGCACACCGCCTCGAACTGCTTCCGCGGGTCCGGCAGCAGCGCCTGCGCGTACGTCTGCAGCACCATCGGCTCGGCGTCCGCCCGGGCGCTGCGGGCCGCGAGCACCTGCTCGCGCTCCGGCACCCGGTTCAGCTCGCGCAGCGCGTGCGCCTTCGCCAGCACCCACGTCGCCTCGTTCGGGTCTTGTGCGAGCAGGGCGTCGTACAGGTCGATCAGGCGCAGCGGGTGCGCGTCGTACCGCGCGAGCGCGAGGGCGCCGTAGGTGGCGAACCGGCTGTCCGGGTGCCGGTCGCGGAGCGCCCGCAGCGCGGCTTCGGCGGAGCCGCGGTCGTGCGACAGCAGCGGCTTCTGCACCGCGTACAGCGCGTCGCGGGCGTCCGCGTCGGCGGGCGGCAGCCCGTCGAGCCTCGCGGCCTCGGCCAGCGGTACGAGCGCGAGGCACCGGGGGCCGAACGGCTTGAACCGCTTGAGGAGCGAGGCCACGGGCGCATCGACGGGCCGGCGCTCGACGCCGTCGATTACCGAGACGGACCCGCGCACCGGGTCCGCGCCGACGCACAGCCGCGGCTGCGAAAACCCGGCCTCGACCAGCGCGATGAGGAACGGCACGCGCCGCTCGATGAGCGCGGCCGCCGCTTCCGCCGAGAGGGTGAACTCGCGGGCGGCCCAGCCGGCCTCTTCGGCGCGCCGGCGCTCGGCCGCGTCGGGCAGCCCGTCGGGCGGCGGGGCGTGGCCGTCGCCCGGGCCGGGCAGCGGGTGGTCCCAATACCGCGCCAGCAGTTCGTATACGGTCGGCACCGCCGGCGCCGGCGGGAACTCGACGCGGAGCGTGTTGCGCGGGCCCAACCCCCGGCCCCCCGGCAGGGCGGGGGAGCCGGGCAGTGACACCCCGGAGCCGTTACCCGCGGGCGGGGGGGCTCGTTCCCCCGTCGCTTCGGGCAGGGGGGCCGGTTGCGGTGCCTCCAGCCGCTCGGCGAACCGGTCGTAGAACTCGTCCTTCACCTCGCGGGCGAACCGCGCGGCGGCCGCCGGCTCGCCCAGGAAGTACGCGGCGTCGGCCCGGCGCGCGGCCAGCCACTTCGCCACCTCCGGCTCCATCACCGGCGACAGCTCGGCGTACCGGGCGAGCGTGCGCTGCGCGTCCGCGTAGTGGCCCAGGTCCGTCTGGAGCGCGGCCAGTTGGGCGGCGACCAGCCCGCTTTCGAGGTGCGCATCGGCTTCGGTCAGGAAGGCGAGCGCCTCGCGGTCGCGGTCCTGGCGGATCAGCAGGTGCGCGACCGACTGCACCCCGGGCCGGAACCACGGGTGGATTTCGAGCGACCGCCGGGCGGCGGCCAGTGCGTCGTCGAGCCGGTCGGCGAACTCGTACGCGCTGGAGCGCTCGATGCACGGCCACGGGCGGTCCGGGCTGATCGCCTCGGCGCGGTTCAGCAGCCGCTCGGCGCGGTCGAAGTCGCGCAGCCGGGCGGCCACGAACCCGCTCAGCGCGATCCAGTCGGCGTGCAGTTCCGGGGGCGCGTCGGACCAGTCGGGGTGGTCGCGCATGAACCGCCAGGCCGAGAGCGGGCCGAACCGCTCCGTGCGGTAGCGGGCGTGGTAGTAGATCGCCTCCGGGTGCCCCGGGGTGGCGCGGAACGCGGCCAGGTGCATCCGCCGGCCGAGCTTCGGCGCGGCGAGCTGGATCGCCAGGCGCCCGCCGATCAGCCGCGCCGCGGTGCCGGACCACGCGCGCAGCGGCCCGAGCGCGACGGCCGCGTCGTACACCCGGCGGTACCGGCCCTGTGCGTACA
>JBJSXS010000197.1:0-2576 GCA_046086545.1 Gemmata sp. | reverse complement strand
CAGGTCAGCGTGTTGAGCTTGAGCCGCGCCTCCTTGCCGCTCACCGAGTCCGGCAGGTCCATGGTGAACGCGCCGCTGCTGGCGCTGGTCACCGACGCGTTCTTCCCGTCGATCACGAACCGGTCCGGCTCGACCGACATGGTGCCGGCGCCCAGGTCCACGCGGAGCCGGGCCTCGTGCATGCGGGCCACGAAGTCGTACCCGATGATGGCCTCGGCCCCGGTCTGCTGGTCCCGCAACTTGAGGCGCCGCTTGATGACCACGTCGATCAGCCGCTTGCCTTCCACGTCCCGCACGTACAGCACGTAGGGCAGGCTCGGGTGCCGCAGGCACCGGTCCCGGCGGAGCGTGTTGTACAGCACCTCCTCCGGGTCCGAGAGGATCTGGCCGTAGAACATCTGCTGCGTCTGCGGGATGGTGCTGTGCGCCAGGGCGGCGGTGGCGGCGGTGGTGATGGTCCCGAGGAGCAGGGTCGGGCGCACGATGCCGAACAGGTGCACCCCGGCCGCCTTCAGCGCGATCACCTCGTTGTCGTGGGCCAGCCGCCCGTACACCACGCACGCCGCGAACAGCGTGGTGGCCGGGATCGCGATGGGCAGGATGCTGGGCACCAGGAGCGGCATCGCGCGCACCAGTTGCGACAGCGACAGCCCGAGCTGCGACGCCTGCTGCACCGCCACCACGACCAGGACCAGCCCGGTGAGCGAGCCGAGCGAGAGCAGGAACACCCGCACCAGCTCCCAGAAGATCATCCGGTTCAGGGTACTGCCTAACACTCTTCGCCTCCGGCGAACAGCGGCCGGCGGGCGGCGGGCGGCGGGCGGTGGAAAGCAACAAGTGCGGCTGGCTTCCGCTGCTCTCCACTGACCGCCGGCCGCTGGCCGCTGGCCCCTACCCGCTATTTTCCCGTCAGCCGGTTCGCGCCGCGCTTGAGCCGGTCGAGCACAGCCTTGGTCGGTTCGGTCACCAGCGGCACCGGCTGCGGGTGGTACTTCAGCTCGCCGTTCTCCCGCACCATTTTGATCGTGAGCAGGTTCTTGCTGAAGAACGCCGTCAGGTCGCCCACCAGCGTGTCCGGCATCTGCTTCAGCACCTGCGACCAGACGGTGTAGAACTCGAACTTCACGTAGTCCCCGCTGGTGTCCAGCTCGCCGGACCCGCCGAGGCACACGGCCTTGCCGATCAGGTCCAGTTGGTCGACCTTCACCCGGTCGCCCTGCACCCGGAACACGACGTGCGCCTGCTCAAACGCGGTCTTGTCCGGCGTCTGGAGCTTGAACACTTTCACCAGGTCCAGGAGGATCGGCAGGTTGTACATGCGGCCGGTGGGCACGTCGATCTTGCCGCTCCCCTCGACCGTCAGCTTGCCGGTCTTCGGGTCCGGCCGGTTGAACAGCAGCAGCTGCGCCTGCGCGATGCCCTTCAGGTCGGCGTCGGACCCGAGCTTGTAGTGCTTGGCCACCTCGTCCAGTTGCACGTCGGTCGCGGTGAGCAGCACCTCGTAGCGGGTGGCGTCGGTGAGAACCACGCGCCCCTGCCCGCCGAGCGCGCCGTGGAACAGGTCGCCCGCGACGTTCAGGAACTGGAGCGTCGTGGGCAGGAACTGCCCCGGGCGCGCCGGGTCCGGCTGCTGCGGGTCGGCCCGCAGTTGGCACCGGGCGACGGTGACGGGCAGCCGCGACACCAGCGCGCGGTCCAGCCACACGTTGCCGCGGACCGCGCCCAGGTGCGTGCCCTCGTACCGCCCGCGGCACGCGACCGAGCCGAACGCGTCCTCCCACGGCACCCCGGTGTCCATCGACGCGCCGAACAGCTTCAGCTCCGCGTCCCAGTAGATGGTCGGGTCGGGCGCCGCGGGCGGCTTGGCGAGGGCGGCGAGCGGCGCGGGTGCGGCGTCGGCCTGCGCCCGCGCGGCCGGCGGGCGGTCCGGCGGCGCACTCACCACCAGGTGCTTGACCAGCAGTTCGGTGCCGCCCTTCAGCTCCAGCTCGTCGAGCGCCGCGCCGAGCTTTCCGGGCAGGGCTCGCTTGAGGTCGGCGTCCACCACGCACGGCTTCACCTCGATGCCGCCGAGGTTCGCCCACACGGCCCCGTCCGGGTAGAACCGCACCTCGCCGGCGCCCAACTTCACCCGGCTCGGGCCGTGCCGCGCGGTCAGGTGCGCCACGTCCAGGCGGCTGTTCTTGTACTCCAGCCAGCCGGCGAAGTCGGACAGCTCGTAGGGGAAGAACTTGGGCGTCACGGTTGGGCCGGAGAACCCGAACGTCACCTTCACGTCGGTGGTCGGGTCGAACGGCGGGTCCATCCCCGGGCGGGGCGGGTCCGGCGCGGCGCGGTCCAGCACCTCGACGTTGGCCGTGAAGGTGAGCGCGCCGCGGGGCCGGAACGCGGCCCACAGGTTCTCGGCCTTGACCGCGGCGAGGCCGGCCCGCAGGTCGGCGTCGAGCGGCACCGCGGTCCCGCCCACCTGCACCGCCAGCTTGCGGTCCCGGGTGCCGGGCACCGGCCGCTTGGCCCCGCTCATCCACACGGGCGCGCCGGCGTGGGCCGCGGTGAACTCGTTGAAGATGATCTCG
>JBJSXS010000196.1:0-2375 GCA_046086545.1 Gemmata sp. | reverse complement strand
CCGGCGCCGCGGGGTGTGTCGTCGGTTCAGTTCACGCGCTTGTCGAAGTCGGGGATGTTGGTGAACGCGACCCTCGAGGGCGCCGCGTCCCGCATCCCGAACATCGCGCCCAGGTACACCACGCTCGCGCCGAACTCCCCGTTCACGCGGTCCAGCGCTTCTGAAATGTCTTCCGCCTTTCGGTCCTCGTCGAACAGCGACGGCGTCGCGCTGCGCGCGGGCACCAGGTCGCTCAGCGCCGTGCCCACCTTGAGCGGCACGCGGTCGCGCGCCCGGCGCGCCCACAGCTTCGCCGCCGCCGCCACCAGCCCCGGCGTGTCCTGGCACCGCGGCACCCGCACGCGCTCCTCCCACCACACCGAGTCGTCGCGGCCCGCGCCCAGGAAGCTCGCGCTCACCGACACCGCCCCGCACCAGTAGTCGATCTGCCGCAGCCGGGCCGCGGCTTTGTGGACCAGCCGCATCAGCACCCCGAACGCGCCGTCGTCGGTGCGCAGCTCGGGCGGCAGCACGTGCGAGTGGCTCACCGTCTGGCGCCGGGTGGGCGGGTCGGCCACCTCCTCGCCGTGCAGCAGCCGGTGCCAGCGCTCGCCGTGAACCTTGCTGCCCCACACGGCGGCCAGCGTCTTCGCGGGCGCCGCGCAGAACTGCGCGACGGTGAAGATGCCGTACAGGTTCAGCCGCTTCAGCATCCGCGGGCCGACGCCCGGGAAGTCGTTCAGCTCTAGGTGGTGCAGCGCGTGCGGGATGTCGTCGTCGGACAGCACCCGCAGCCCGTCGGGCTTGTGCATGTCGGCGGCAACTTTGGCGAGCAGCACGTTCGGCCCGGCGCCGATGGAGCACCGCATGTGGTCGCCGGCGAGTTCGCGGACCGCGCGCTTGATCCGCTTCGCGAGCACCAGCACCTGCGCCGGCTGCCGCTCGTCGCCCGCCAGCCGGCACGACACCTCGTCGATGGACCGAACGCTCTCGATCGGAATTACGCTCCCCACGGCCGCCAGGATGCGGTTGTGCACGATCACGTACCGCTTGTGGTTCGCGACCACGAACACCGCCTTGCCGCGCGACAGCTTCCGCGCCTCCCACACCGGTGTGCCGGTCTTGATACCGAACCGCTTGGCCTCGTAACTCGCGGCGATGCACGACGTGTTCTCCGCGTCCGTCGGGATCACCACCACGGGCCGGTCCCGCAACTTCGGGTTGTCCTGCTGTTCGACGGACGCGAAGAACGCGTTCATGTCGATGAACAGGTGTCGGAGCGGCACGGCGCGGCCTCCACGGATCATCCGTTCACTACTGATGACTATAGTGTACAGAAATGCGCTACATTCCACCAAATGCAAACGAGCCGGTCGGAAATTCGGCCGAAAGGTGGCGAGCCGACATGGCAAAATAGACCACGGCAGAGCCGTTTAGCGGCGCCCCGGCGGGGCCGCGCTTGGACCTGACGAGCGTTCCCGGGGGGCGCCGCTGACCCATCGCTCCGCTTCCTGAAGCAGCGAACTTGGGCACGCGCCGCAAACGCGCCGCTTGGCTTGCATTCGGGCGGCGCGCGGCGAAAATACGCGTGCCCCTGCTCCGCCCGCGAGACGCAGATGCCGCCGCCCGACCCGCCCGCCCGCCGACCCGAACCGGACCGGACCGGCGCGCACGAACCGGGCCCGGCCGGGGGTGAAGTGGCGGCCGGCCGGGATCCGACCTCGACGGTGAAGACCGACGCGCGGCCCGGGGCGGCCGGGGCGGCGCCCGCCCGCATTGGCCGGTTCGAGATCAAGGCCGTTCTGGGCGAGGGCGCGTTCGGGGTCGTGTACCGCGGGTTCGACGCCGAACTCGGGCGCGACGTGGCCATCAAGGTGCCGCGCGGCAACACCGCCGCCCCCGGGTTCAAGGACAACTTTTTGCGCGAGGCCCGCGCCGCCGCGGCCCTGCACCACCCGAACATCTGCCCGGTGTACCAGGCCGGTGCCGACGGCGACGTGCCGTTCCTGGTGATGCACTTCGTGTCCGGGCCGACGCTCGCGTCGCTCATCGAGAAGCGCAAGGGGCCGTTCCCGATCGAGCAGGCCGCGGTCGTGGTGCGCAAGCTGGCGCTCGGGGTGGCCGCGGCGCACGCGCGGGACGTGATCCACCGCGACCTGAAGCCGGCGAACGTGCTGGTGGACGAGGTGCGCCGCGAGGTGCTGATCACCGACTTCGGCGTGGCGCGGGTGGGCAACACGGGCGAGTCGGTGGACGGCGAGGTGGTGGGCACGCCGGCGTACATGTCGCCCGAACAGGCCCGCGGGCTGAAGGACAAGGTCGGCAAGCACTCCGACGTGTACAGCCTCGGGGTCATCCTGTACCGGCTGCTGACCGGGCGCGTGCCGTTCACCGGG
>JBJSXS010000195.1:0-6860 GCA_046086545.1 Gemmata sp. | reverse complement strand
GGGTCGGCGGGCTGCTGCTGGCCGGCGGGGCCGTGTACTGGTTCCTGTTCGCCGCGGCCAAGGCCAACAACCCCTACAACGGCAACGGCGACTGGGCGGTCGCCATCTTGCTTGGGCTGTTCTCGGCGGCCCTGGTGCTGCCGTACACCGCGGTGATGGTGGTCGGCGGGCGGAAGATGCGGGCCCTGACCGGGTACGGCTGGGCGCTGACCGCGTCGCTGGTCGGCATCGGCTCGTTCGTGCTGCCTTGCTCGATGTGCGTGTGCGCGTTCGTGCCGGTCGGGTTCGGCATCTGGGGCGTGGTCGCGCTCAACAACGACGTGGTGCGCCGCGCGTTCGACCGCAACCGGTACGACACCGGCCGCCAACGGGACGCCTGACGCGGGCGGCACATACAACACCCACATGAACACCACACTCGACTTCGACAAGGCGGGGGGGCTGGTGCCCGCGGTCGCCCAGGACGCGGACACCGGCGAGGTGCTGATGCTGGCGTGGATGAACCGCGAGGCGTTCGAGGAGACACTCCGCACCGGCCGCGCCGTGTACTTCAGCCGCAGCCGCAACAAGCTGTGGCGCAAGGGCGAGGAGAGCGGCAACGTGCAGGAGGTGCGGGGCGTCTACGTGGACTGCGACGCCGACACCGTGCTGCTCAAGGTGAAGCAGATCGGCGGCGCCGCGTGCCACGAGGGGTACAAGAGTTGCTTCTTCCGCAAGCTCGAAGGCGACGAGCTGAAGGTGATCGCCGAGCGCATCTTCGACCCCAAAGCGGTGTACGGCAAGTAAGGCAAGCAGAAGGGGAGAGACGGCGAAGGGGGAAAAGGGGGAGAAGACAAAGGTTTTCGCACCTGCCCTCCCCCCTTCACCGCTTCTCCCTGTCTCCTTCCGGAATCGGCTTGCCGGCAGACACGCGGTCACGCTATGGTGCCGGGTGAAGGTCGCCCCGGCCCGCACGGACGCACACCATGACCCGGACACTCGCGCTCGGTGCCCTCGTCGTTCTGCTCGCCGGGTGCGATCGCTACCACAGCCGCGCGCAAGGCCCGTTCGGCAAGCCGGCGAAGGACCCGCCGCCGCCTTACGGGGCGATCTCGCCGCCCAAGCCCGTCGGGAACCAGTCCCCGCTCAACTTCCCCTCGGGCGACGTGCCCCCGGTGCCGAAGGACGAGCGGCCCGCCGCACCACAGGACCCCGGCCTCGCTCCGGCCGACGGCCCCGCGCCCGAGATCGACGCCGGCCAGTTCCCGCCGTTCCGCAAGCGCCCCGAGCCGAAGGCGCCCGCACCCAAGACACCCGCACCGAACGCGAAGGCGGCCGCCGCGCCGGCCCCCGCGAAGAGCCTGACCGAACTCAAGCAGGTGCTCGCGACCGCGACCGCCGCGTGGAATCAGGTCGACACGTTCGAAAGTACCCTGACGCGGCGCGAACTGAACCCGCAGGGCGCGGCGACCAATGAGGTCGTTCTGTTCCAGTACCGGCGCGAGCCGATGGCGGTGTACACGCGCACGATCAGCGAGAGCGGCAAGGGCCGCGAGGTGGTCTACTCCACGAAGCTCGGTGACAAGCTTCACATCGCGATCGGCGCGGGCGACGTGAAGCTGCTGCGGGCCGGGCACGTGCTGCCCGGCATGTCGCCCGACGACCCCCGCGTGAAGGAGAAGGCGCGGTACAGCATCCGCGACGCCGGGTTCGGCAAGCACCTCAGCAAGCTCGCCGACGTGGTCGCGAAGATCGAGGCGGGCAAGGTCACGCCCGAGGCGCTCGCGTTCCTCGGCCCCGTCAAGCGCGAGGAGTACCCGTACGCGCTCACCGGAATGGCGCTCGCCCTCCGGCCGGGCGACGATCCGCTGTTCCCGCAGGGCGGCACCCGCACGTTCTTCTTCGACCTGAAGGAGAAGTCCCCGTCGTTCGGGATGCCGGTGCTGATCATCGCGACCGACGCCGCGGACAAGGAGGCAGAGTACTACCTGTTCGAGAAGGTGAAATCGCCGGCCGGCCTCACGGACGCGGACTTCGATCCGGCTCGACTGGGCAAAGGAAAGTAGCAGAGGACGGGCGCCCTGTCATCGTGACAGCGGGGCACGCGGCGTTGTGGCAGGTTCGGGCCGGTTTCCCCGGTGGACCGGCTTGACGCGCGTTGCGCATCCGGCGTATCCTTCAGTGGTTAGCACGGCCTCGCCTTCTCCCGCCGGGGTTCGGCACCCCGTTTGCACGGAAGCGATCCCAAGACTCCCTCCACATTCCGCAACGCGTCGGATTGACTCCGCCTCGTGCGCGTGTGGGGAGGTTGAAACATGATCCGGACACCGCACCCCGAAACTCGCTCCGACGAGAGCGACCCGACGAAGGCCGGACCCGCTGGCGACTACGCGCGGTTCTCGATCCTGATTGCCGATGACGACCGCGGCACCCGCGAGACGCTCGGCGAGATGCTCGAATCGCACGGGTTCCGCACCGTGCTTGCGGCAGACGGCGGGCAGGCCGTCGAGCTGGTTCAGGTGGATCTGGTTCACCTGGTGCTGTTCGACATGCACATGCCGCGGCTCACGGGGCTGGAGGCGTTCGCGGTGATCCGGCAGACACTCGACCGCATCCTGCCCGCGGTGCTGATGACGGCCGACGCGACCAACGACTTGATCCGGCAGGCGTTCGCGGCCCAGGTGTACAGCGTGATCCCCAAGCCGGTGAACGGGAACGTGGTGCTGCACACGCTGGAGCGGGCGCTGGCGAAGGTGTACGGCCCGCGGCCCGAAACGCACCCGCAACCCGACAAGGCCGACGCGCCCGCGCGCCCGGCCCCGACCGACGAGTGACCGACGACGAGCTTTCTCAACAGGAGAGTACCGATGGCGTTGAAGATCGTGCCGCTGAACGACAAGATCGTGGTCGAGCGCCTGGAGGCCGACGACAAGACGGCCGGCGGCATCATCCTTCCGGACAGCGCGAAGGAGAAGCCGAAGCAGGGCAAGGTGCTGGCCGTGGGCGAGGGCAAACCGCTCGACAACGGCAAGCGGGCCGCGTTCCAGGTGAAGGTCGGCGACCGCGTGCTGTTCACCAGCTACGCCGGCAGCGAGGTCACCATCGAAGGCAGGGAGTACCTGATCTGCACCGAAGACGACCTGCTCGCCGTCGTCGATTAGTCCCGCGAGCGTGAGTACAAACGAGACACGGTAAGAGGCCAGGGCTGTTGCGGCTCTGGTCTTCTGCGTTTCGCGCCCCGACTGTCGGGGTCTTCAACACACCCACGGCCGCACGGACAGTTTTCCAGAATACTTCTTGCGGCGCATCTCCGGGCGCTTATATTGTGACGATTATTCCGGCTTTAGCCGGAATGATTGCGTGCTCGACTCCCTCACGGCTAGTACCCGCTCAGTGTCCGAGCGGGGCCGGGGGCTCGCGTTAGGCACGGGCGCATGGTGGCTTCGGTTCGCATGGCTACGAACATCTACGTCGGGAATCTGCCCTGGTCGACCACGGACGATGAGCTGTCCGCAATGTTCCAACCGTTCGGGACCGTCACCCGCGCACAGGTGGTGATGGACCGCGAAACCGGCCGCTCGCGCGGGTTCGGGTTCGTGGAAATGGCAAACGACACCGAGGCCCAGGCCGCGATCGCCGCGCTCAACAACCAGGCGGTCAACGGCCGCCCGCTGACGGTCAACGTCGCGAAGCCGCGTGAGGGCGGCGGCGGGGGCGGCGGTGGGCGTGGCGGCTACGGCGGTGGCGGCGGCCGTCGCGGCGGCGGTGGCGGCTACGGCGGCGGTGGCGGTGGCGGCTACGGCGGCGGCGGGTATGGCGGCGGTTACGGCGGCGGTGGCGACCGCTACTGAGCGACCGGCGGTGCCTCGGCGCCTTAACAACAAGATCTGACAGACGCCCGGCGCGGCCAATGGCCCGCGCGCCGGGCGTTTTCTGCTTCTCGTGGCAGCGTTGGGCGCACACCAAATTTTCGCGCGACGCATCGTCCAGAAGCAGACAGGACTTGAGGCAAACTTTACAGTCGGGGCCGGTTTTTCCTTGACCTTCGCCGCCGAAATCGTCAACCTATCACTCACGTCGCTGACGGATCTGCGACGTCCCATCACACAGGCCAGGGAGGGTCACACCAATGCTCGTTACCACAGAATCCAAGGCTCAGGGCTGGCGCGCGGTTGCGGTCTTCGATGACCGGGGGGACGCCCTCGTGTTCGTCGGCCGGTCCTCCACACAGGTTCGCCAGCAGTACGTCGAAGCGTTCCTGGAAGTACTCGATGAGGAAGAGCGCGAGCACGTCACCGCGGTGCAACTCCAGCAGTGGAGCGGCGCCCCGGACGCGGGCCGCTGGGTGCTCAAGGGCGCGCTGAAGGTGCCGGTGCCGTCGGCCAAGTTGCGCGTCGCCGCCTGAGTTCCGTTCCGAACGACTCGACTGCTTCCGGCCGTCCCTGGTCCCGGCATTCGCCGCGACCAGGGACGGCCGGCTGAGTTTCCCGATCTCGTCTTCTCGGCGGTGCGCATGCCCCATCGACCCGCACACGGCCCGGCACGCCGAAGGGGTCGCCGCTCGACGACGACCGCGGCGCCGGCCGAGTACACGCTGATCGTCAGTCCGTTCGGCAATTGACACCGAAGTGCGCGGCCCGCAAAACGCTCTAACAGCCGTCGATGTTCCATGAGGAACGTCAGCGGCCGTCAGAACGAACCCGAACGCGGGCGCGACGGTCATTTCTTCGCCGGGCGGCAAAGTCGGGTCCGGTTACCGGGCTTGCAACTGGACTCCCCGCGTCGAACAATAGATCACAACCACGGCCGGGCGCGCACTCACATCACGCCAGATGCCTCTCCGAACGCGCGCGCCGGCCCAGACGAGAGGAACCGTCGATGAACTCATACGCATCGCTGTGCGACGACTTCGGGGTCTCGACCTACGTTCACGGCAAGCTCGACATGCCGACCGGGCGCGAGACGGTGCTGCACTTCTTCGAGGCCGTGCAGAAGGCCGCGCCGAAGATGACCGAGTTCGAGAAGCGCAGCGACACCGAGTACATGCTCGAAGAGGACCGCGAGTCGGGCAGCTACCGGTGGGCGTCGCTGGACCACCGCCGGCTGAGCGCCGGCTACGTGAACCCGCCCACCCTCGAAGACGCCGACGCGCACAACGAGCGCGTCCTCGAGATCGCGCCGTACCACCTCGACCTGAACGGGATGCAGACCGAGTCGATGGACGTGCTGTACTACTTCGACTTCCTCTACCAGGGGAACCACGACGAGGTCGTCGCCGAGGCGCTGACCGCGGGCACACCGCTCGAGAGCCTGGTGCAGATCCCGGCGGCCCGCGTGCTGCACTTCCAGCCGACCATGATGCTCGCGCTCGACGACGCGTGCCAACTCCAGGCGCGGCTGAGCATCGATACGCGCACGAACGCGTACCAGGTGCGCACGAACAGCTTCCCCGAGTCGCCGGTGACCGTGTACTTCACGGTGCGCCAGTTCTGGTCGAAGCAGCCGTTCAAAACGTTCGCCGAGAGCTACCACAACCAGCGCCGCATTTTGGACGAACTGGTGAGCACGTACGTGGTGCCGCAGGTCATCAACCCGCTGGCGAAGGCCATCAGCGCCAAGCAGTAGTCGGAGCGGACGTGTCCGCCGGCCCGGAGCGGGTCACGGCCTGCGCGAGTGGCGGAGCGCGGCCCGTCCGAACCCGACGCCGCACCCGAAGGCGGCCGGGCGCGCGAGTGGCCGGAGGGCCGCGCGGTCCGTTTGATGAGTAGACCCCTCTACGCCCACCCCGAGCAGCCCCCCATGAGTACCCAGGCCCCGGCCCTGTCCTCGTTCGCCGGCGGGCTGACCGCCGAGACCGCGTTCGATGTCCTGGCCGTCGCGCGGAAACTGGTGTCGCGCGGCAAGGACGTGATCGCGCTCCAGATCGGCGACTCGCCGTTCCCGACCACCGCCAGCGCGCTGAAGGCGGCGCACGCGGCCATCGACGCCGGCCTGACCCGCTACTGCCCGTCGAGCGGCTTGCCGGAGTTCCGCGAGACCATCGCGAAGACGGTGAGGGCGGAGTTCAACATCCCCGCGACCGCGGACAACGTGGTGGTCGGCCCGGGCGCGAAGGTGTTCGAGACCTACTTCTGCGAAGCGTTCCTCGAACCGGGCGACGCGGTGCTGGTGTTCCAGCCGGCGTTCCCCACCTTCGAACCGAACATCCTGCGGCGCGGCGCGCGGCCGGTGTACGTGCCCCTGAAACAGGAGAACCAGTTCCGGCCCGACCTCGCGGCCATCGAGCGGTTCGTGAGGACCGAGCCGCGCGCCCGCGCGCTGTTCCTCAACTTCCCGCACAACCCCACCGGCGGGGTCGCCACCCGGGGCGACCTCAAGGCGATCGCGGACCTCGTGCGCGGAACCAACGTCGCGGTGCTCAGCGACGAGCCGTACTGCCACATGGTCTGGAACGGCAAGCACCACAGCATCCTGGCCGAGCCCGGCATGCTGGAGCAGTGCGTGGGCGCGTACACGTTCTCGAAGAGCTACAGCATGAGCGGGTGGCGGTGCGGGTACGTGGTCGCGTCCGCCGCCGTCGCGCAGGTGGTCGGCAAGATGATCAACACGTCGCTGTCGTGCGTGCCACCCATCGTGCAGATGGCGGGCAAGGCCGCGCTCGAGTGCGACGCCGCGGAGCGCGACACGACGATGGCGAAGTTCCACAAGAAGGTGGAGCTGCTAGTCAACGAGCTGCGCAAGGTGCCGGACGTGACCGTGCTGATGCCGGAGGGGACGTTCTACGTGTTCCCGAAGGTCCGACCGATCTGCGAGCGGCTCGGCATCACCTCGCACGGCCTCGCGATGTACCTGCTCGAGGGCGCCGACGACGCGCGCGGGGT
>JBJSXS010000194.1:0-2540 GCA_046086545.1 Gemmata sp. | reverse complement strand
GCCGTGGGGCCGGGAGCGGTGGAACGCCGCAAGGGCCCATATGACCCCCTGTGGTACGCGCAGAACGTACCGGCCGCGGACCCGGCGAAGGTCCGGGCCGACCTGCAGTCGCTGGCCGCCAACAGGTGGCACCTGCGCCCGACGCCCAAGCGGCCCGCGCCGAACATGGACTGGGGGACGGCCGTGTTCTCGCCGGCCGCGGACGCGATCCTGCGGTTCTCGGGCGGGCACTCGGCGTACAGCGGCACCGCGCCGCAGGTGTACGACGTGAGGACCGACCGGTACTCGATCCCGTTCGCGCCCGAGTTCCCGATCGACTGGTGCTACACCAACGACCAGGTGCCGGGTGAATGGAGCTTCAAGGGCAACCCGTGGATGACCGGGCACACGTACAAGTCCACCGGCTATGACCCGAACCTGAAGTGCATGGTGTTCGCGCCGCACAAGTACACGTACTTCTTCGACCCCAAAACGGGCAAGTGGACCCGCAACGACGAGGTTAGCCCGTACGTCCCCAGCTTCTACACGGTCACGCTGGTCACGACACCGAAGGGGGTTGTGGCCTGGGCGTACGCGCAGAACCGGTCGGTCGGGCTGTGGCGCCTGCGGGACACGGACCGCACCTGGCAGCCGCTCCCGGTGAAGGGAGCGCTCTTCGGCCCCGTCGTGGACAACAGCGGTGTCGCGTACGACTCGAAGCGCGAGCAGTTGGTGTTCTTCGTGCGCGACAAGACCGCGTGTAAGATGGCCGCGTACAGTTTCGCGACCGGCGAGGTCGGCGCCGTGAGCGCGACCGGGAGCGACCAGGTCTGCGCCGGCATCAAGGAGCCCAACTTTCGTGAGGCCGTCTACCTGCCCAACGACGACCTCGTGATGATCGGGGCCACCGGGTTGATTTACGACTGCGCGAAGAACGCCTGGTACAGGACCGCGCTCGACAGCGACGCGCCGCCAATCACCAAGGAGGGGAGCTACAACATCGGGGTCGTGTACGACCCGCAGCGCGACCTGGTCTGGGGCGTGAACACGCACAGCCAGGTGTTCGTGCTGCGGTTCGACGCAAGGACCGCGAAGGTGGAGGCCGTGAAATGACGGGCGCGGCGGAGCCACGCCCGCTACTGGTCTAACGTAACGGCCGGGCCGCTTGTTGCTCTGTTCAATCCTTCGGGTGGGCACAGGACCTCCCCGGGTACATGAAAAACTCAACCACGATGACCAAGTCGCCCCGGGGCGTTGCCCAGGAGGCGCAGTGGTTGGCGACGGGTGCCCGCAACACGTCGGCCCGCAGTCGCGAAGACTTCACCAGCAGCCAGCTTTTCGTCATCTTGGCCCTTTAGACGTCCTTCAAGACAGGCTCGACTACCTTGGTGCGCCCAGCCTGGCCGACCGCCGCAAGTACCTCGGTCTGGCGAAGGCGGCCCACTACTCGAGGCTGTGCTACGCGGCCGGAAGGCTGTTAAGAAGGGAAGACGTTGTCCTTTTTTGTGTGCGCCACCGCCTCCGGAAGCGACCGTACCCTTATCGGGGACGAACCGACCGTTGTAGTCGACGGGTGTGGGCTGGTGAGCCAGCACTTCGCCAGCCGGTCCGGGGCCGAATACTCCACCTGGACTATGCTCACCGCTGCCTGCGACACTCTCACGCACATTCTGGCCGGGGCGACCGTCACCACCGGGCCGTCCAACGACTCGCCCCATTCCCGCCCGGTCCTAACCCAGGCGTCCCTGGCGGTAGGGTGTGACCGCCTCCTGGCCGACGCCGCGTTTGAGGCCGAGGCCCGGTACAGCTACGCCCGCAACCGGCCCGGAATCCGGTCGTCGGCCATCCCGGTCAGGGCGCGACGTCCAACGTCAGGGAAATACCGATCACAGATGCCCCGGCGGTTTGCCCCCAAGCCGGAGGGGAGCCAGTCGAAGCTGGTGTTCGGCCAGCGGTGGCAGGTAGGGTCCAGGTACTCCAGGAACAATCGCGGCTCGGGAGTGCCCACGGCGGCCGGTCTGACGAATCACGGGCGCGACGGGGGCATCTGCTGGTGCTCACCATAGCCTCATGCTCCTGGCTACTATGGGTGATCGTTTCAAAAGAGCAACTTGAAGCAAGAGCAGTTCGCCATGTGAGATTACCGCCACTCGTGCGGCGCGCCGACGCCGGCACGCGCGCCGCACGAGTGAAACTCATGGCACAGGAGTTCCGAGGGGCGGTACCCCCTGACACAACCGAGCCCGAACGGCGGACCGCCGGAACGGTCGTCGCGTGCCACCAAGCGGCTGCATTTGAGAACGAGGCGCAGCCGCGGTGGCGTGCTTGAATATTGTTCGCGGCTGCCGTTCCCCGTGACTCAATCACTCCGCGAACTGACAGCCGAGGTCCGGATGCACGGCGGTCACGCCCCGAACACCTCGCGAAGACCAAGCAACCGCTCGCCGGCCGCGTGGAGCGTCTCGTCTTTCTTCGCGAACATGAACCGCACGATCTTCCGCCCCCGTTCTTTGGGGTCGTGGAAACTGCTCCCTGGAACGCCCGCCACGCCGACCGTCTCG
>JBJSXS010000193.1:0-2543 GCA_046086545.1 Gemmata sp. | reverse complement strand
CGGGCATGCGCCTACAGGAGAAGTACGAGGCGAAAGCCTTTGAACTTGGCGGCGGGCGCGAGTACCGCTCACCGGTGCAGCGCGCGCGGGACTTCGTAAAAGGAGTCGCGACGACCGCGCGGCCGCAGTGCAGTTACCCGCGGGGCGTGACGCCGTGCGACCTGCGAGCGGTTCTTCCCCCGCTGGTGGCTGAGGCCGTCGCACACGGGCTACCGCAGATGGACCGCCGCTGGCACGGCAAGTTCCTCGCGGACGCGATGCTGGTCGGCCCCGAGGCGCGGGGCAGTTCCCCCGTACGCATCGATCGCGACACCGACACGCGAGAATCGCCGGGCGTCTCCGGTCTGTACCCCGTGGGCGAGGGCGCAGGCTACGCGGGCGGCATCGTCAGTGCCGCGGTGGACGGCCTACGCACCGCTCGCTCGATCATCGGGAAGTACGCGCGCGTTGGGTGAGGCCACACTTCAGCACTGCGGACCCGCGCGCGTGGCACGCCTTGCCAGCGACCCCCCATGCCTCGCCGACGCGCACGGCCGCGGGTGAGCGACCGGTGATGCGGCAGACCCTGAACGCATCAGTCAGATCTCGTGCAAACGAGATACCGGCACTGGTGTCAGAACGCATTTGCCGCGCGAGCAACCGCCCGCTGAGCGTGCTGCGCTTCGGTCTGGACCGGATACGCGGGATAGTCCGGGAAAAGCGCCAAGGAAATCTGGAGTCGAATGGGCAACCGCGCCGATTGGGTAATCAGCACGCGCTGATTAATTTGAGGCGCACGGAACACTAACCCGAACTCGGGTGAGCAGATGAATCGGACTCGGACACGGATTGTCCTTGCCGCACTGATAGTCGGCGCGTTGGCCCCGGGTGCCGGTGCGGCCCCACAACCCCAGGCGGCACCGCTGCAGGCGCCCGGCATCCAGCCACCGGGTAACCAAGCGCCCCCGGTGCCCCGCCTCGCCTTCGAGCAACCGTTCCAGGACTGCCGCACGCCCGTCGAGCTCGATGCCGCCGCGCCCGCGCGGGTGCGCGGCTTGTGGTGGGCCACCGGCGATTACCTGCTGTGGCAGATGCGCAGCGCGGCTCTGCCGCCGCTGGTGGCACGCGACGTTCCCGGCACCCCTCAGGCGCTCGTCGGTGTCCCCGGTACCGCGGGGCAACAGACCCTGTTCGGAGGCTCGAACGTCAACGGCGATCTGCGCTCCGGTCTCCGGCTGCGCGGCGGCTTCTGGTTCGACGACACCCGGCTGATGGGCCTGGACGGCGAGTTCTTCTACCTCGGCGGGGGTGGGGACGGCGGCCGGTTCGCGTCGCCTGGCACGCCACCGCTGTCGCGCCCGTTCCTCAACGCCGGCACCGGCGCACCGGACGCACAACTTGTTGCGTTTCCGGATCTGCTGGCCGGGGCCGTTTCTGTGGAAACGGAAACCAAACTGTACGGCTTCGCACCCGCACTGCGGTGTAATCTGGCGTACGACTGTGACTCGCGTATCGACGTACTGGTGGGGTACCGCAACTTGTGGCTGGACGATCGGTTGCGGGTGACCGAAAACCTGAACGCGATTGGGCCCGGGGCTGTGCAGGCGGGCACCAACATCATTGTCCAGGATACGTTCCGCGCGGTTAACAACTTCAATGGCGGTTTGCTCGGGCTGGCGGGCGGGAAGAAGTTCGGCAACATGTCGCTCAACGCCCGAGGCAGCGTCTCGTTCGGGCAGACCTTCACCGAGGCTACCATTGATTGGCAGACCCTCGTCACCCCGCCCGGTGGCCCCACCGTGCTGCGCGCGGGTGGGCTGTTGGCGCAGCGCTCGAACGGCGGCCGACACGAGTTCCAGTCGTTCGCGGTCGTGCCGGAATTGGGGTTCGATCTGGGTTACCAAATCACGCCGAACCTGCGAGCGCAGGTCGGCTACACGTTCCTGTACTGGTCGAGCGTGGCGCGCGCCGGGGATCAGGTGGACCGGGTGGTGGACCCGGTGCAACTGACGGGGGCGACTTCATCGCTGGGTCGCCCGGCGTTCAACCCGAACCGGACCGACTTCTGGGCCCAGGGTGTCAACTTCGGACTGACCATTCGATACTGAGGCGGCGCCCTGCCCTACAACCCGAGCCGCGAATGCCCCCCGTCTAGGGGTGGATGGGAATACCTTCAGCGGGCCGTGGCGGCGGGAGTCGGCGGCCCGCGTGCGGCGCGGGATCAGGTCACTTGGCAACCGGTTCGATCCGGTAGGCGACGGCCCGCGACTCCTTCAATGCCGCGGGCTTGTCGCCGGTTTCAAGCAGGTCGATGAGCACGTTCCGCGCGGTTCCGCGACTCAGGTAGGTGTCCGCCCATTCCGCGGGCGACAGCTTAACGCGGCGCGGCCGCTCGAAGGTGACAACCACCGTACCCTTGAACCGCGTCAGGCGCACGGCACTGACGTTCGCGGTGAACGTGTCAGCCGCCGGCGCCCACCTGTCCCCGATAAGGAACTCGATAACGGTGGGGGGCGCTTGCGGCTGCTCCCTCGCGTCGCGTAGGTAGACCGGCAGCACCTCGT
>JBJSXS010000192.1:0-2340 GCA_046086545.1 Gemmata sp. | reverse complement strand
CAAGACCCGCACCGCGATCATCCCCGGGCGCGGCGGGCTGAAGCCCGGGTTCTATTACCTGCTCGTCAGCCACAATCCCGAGTTCGCCAACCAGAGCAACACCGTCAGCTATACCGACTTCTGGGTGACCGACCTGGCGCTCGTGAGCCGCCACGACCACGGGACGGCGCAGGTCGCCGGGATGGTGACGAACAACCGCACCGGCGAGCCCGTCGCGGGCGCGAAGGTGCAGGTGTGGACCCGCGAGAACAACGGCTGGTTCACCGCCGGCGCGACGGCCGGTGCCGACAAGAACGGGCTGTACGCGATCCCGGCCGGCGACGGCCGCGCGCACATGGTCGTCGTCACGCACAAGGAGCAACAACTCGCGAGCGCGGGCGAGTGGTACACCTACCGCAACAGCTCGGTCGAGCAGGCGAACGAGCAAACGGTGTTCTTCACCGACCGCTCGCTGTACCGCCCGGGGCAGACCGTTCAGTTCAAGGGCATCACGATCCGGTACCACCACGGCACCGACAACTACGAAGCGGTGCCGAACCGGGACGTGAGCGTCGTCTTCACCGACCCGAACGGCAAGGAGGTCGCGCGGCACCAGGCCCGGAGCAACGACTACGGGTCGTTCAGCGGCAGCTTCACCGCGCCGCGCGACCGGCTCACGGGCCGCATGACGATCCGCGCCGGCAACGGGGCGACCAGCGTCAGCGTCGAGGAGTACAAGCGGCCCAAGTTCAAGGTCGAAGTCGAGGCCCCGAAGGAGCCGGGCCGGCTCAACGAGATCGTGAAGGTGCCCGGCAAGGCGACGCAGTACAACGGCGTGCCGGTCGGCTGCGCGAAGTTCACGTATCGCGTCACCCGGGAGGTGCGCTACCCCGACTGGTTCTTCGCGTGCTGCTGCTGGTGGCGCCCCGTGCCGCAGGCGCCGGCACAGGAGGTCGCGCACGGGACCGCCGCCACCGAGCCGGACGGCAGCTTCGCGGTCGCGTTCACCGCGAAACCGGACCCGTCGGTTCCCGCGAGGGACGAGCCGTCGTTCGTGTACAAGGTCAGCGCGGACGTGACCGACACGACCGGCGAGACGCGCTCCGCGTCCAAGAGCGTGAGCGTCGGCTACGCCGCCCTCCGCGCGGCCGTCACCGCCGACCCGTGGCTGGTGAGCGGCGAGGAAAGCACCTTCAGCGTCTCCACGACGACGCTCGACGGCGAGGGCCAGAGCGCGAAGGGCGCCGTCAAGGTTTACAAGCTGAAGCAGCCCGACAACGTCGCGCGGCCGGAGGTCGACGGCGACTACCACCCGCGGTTCCGGCCGAACGCGGCCCCCACCGACGACCCGCTGCCCGATCCGAGCAAGCCCGAGAGCTGGGAGCTGGGGGACGAGGTCGCGGCCGGGGCGTTCGAGACGAGCGCCGCGGGCAAAGCGGAACTCAACAGGTGGAAGCTCGCGCCGGGCGCCTACCGCGCGCTCCTCGAAACGACCGACCGGTTCGGCAAGAGGGTGACCGCGCGGTATCAGTTCACGGTCGTCGACCCCGCCGCGGAGAAGTTCGCGGGCGCCCGCGTGCCCAACTTCGTCGCCGCGAAAAAGTGGTCCGTCGAGGCGGGCGAGGAGTTCCAGATGCTGTGGGGCACCGGGTACGACGCCGGGCGCGCGTTCGTCGAAGTCGAACACCGGGGCAAGGTGCTGCAAGCGTTCTGGACCGGCGAGAAGGCGACCCAGCACCTCCTCACCGTTCCCGTGCGGGAGGACATGCGCGGCGGGTTCACGGTGCGCACCACGTACGTGCGCGAGAACCGCGCGTACCTCACGTCGCACCACGTTGACGTGCCGTGGACGAACAAGAACCTGACCGTGAAGTGGGAGCGGTTCGTCAACAGGACCGAACCGGGCGCGAAGGAGACGTTCACCGCCGTGGTGAGCGGCCCGGGCGCGAAGCGGGCCGTCGCCGAGATGGTCGCGGCGCTGTACGACTCCTCGCTGGACGCGTACCTGCCGCACGACTGGATGCACCGGTTCGGCGTGTTCCGCCGGGACCACTCGAACCTGCAACTGGGCTTCAACAACCACTCCAAGCACTTCAACCACATCCACGGCCACTGGCCGGTGGCGCACAAGCCCGCGGACCTGACGTACCGCGGGTTCCCGACCGACCTGACCGGGAACTGGGAGCAGTACGAGTACTTCGGCCGGGGCGGCGGGTACGGCCTGCGCAACAACGCCGCCTGGGAGGGCGGGTGGGCCGACGGCGGGCCACGCGCGCCGGGCGCGCCGGGCCCGGGCGGGTTCGGCGGAACAGCGAAGAAGGACGCCGCGGCCGCCGACCCGCAGGCCGCGGCGGCCACCGC
>JBJSXS010000191.1:0-5058 GCA_046086545.1 Gemmata sp. | reverse complement strand
CACCCGATCGCGGAAGCGATCCGGTTGGCGGTTGGGTGCTGTTGTCATCATTACTCGAAGGGTTCCTCTGGGGCGTCGCGGTGTGGCTGAAGCCGCACGTGATCGTCCCTGCCCTCGCGGTGTGGGCGGTGTCCGCGGTGCTGATCGCGCGGCGAGAGCCGGGCCGACGGGTCCGCGCGGACCTCGGCGCGCTCGTCGCCGGCGGCTTGGTCGCGGGCGCACCGGGAATCGCGTGGCTGGTCGCGACCGGCGCCTGGCCCCACTTCCTCGACGTGTTCCTGAACTGGAACCCCGCTTACCTCGCCGACGCGGGCCCCGTCGGCGAGCGGTTCGAGACCGCGTTCACCTGCCACCGCCCGTGGGGGTTGCTCCACTTCCTCGCGCTGCCCATCGCGGCCGTTTCGCTGTGGGAGGCGCGGGTCTGGTCGCGGGCAGCCGGCGAACCGGCCGTGGTGCCGCGCTTTAGCGGGTTGTACGCCCGCGCAGCAGGGGGATCCGCCGCGGCCGCCCGCGCGCTGCTCGCGGCCCTGTACCTGGGCTGGTTCGCCCAGACCGCCGTGCTTCAAAAGGCACTCGACTACGTCTACGTCCCGCTGCTGCTCCTCGCGTTCGCGGTGGTCGCGGCGCAGCGGTGGCGGTTCGGGTTCGCGTACCTCGTGTGGTTCGTGGCGGTCGGCGCGCTCGTGAACCTCGCGGAGCGGCACCCGGGCGCGGCCCCGGTGGTCCGCGCGCTCGACCCGGCGTACCCGGCTGTGAAGTTCGAGAAGCACCCGCTCGCCAACGGAGAGGTGATGGGGCTCTGGCGCCGCGCGTGGAGCGAGGGCGGCACGCCCGAGTTGCGCGACCGGCTCGGGCAGTACACCGACATCCACTGCGGCACGCAGTGGCGCGAGCTGAATCAGGTCGCGGACTTCCTTCGCACCGTCGAGCCGCGCCTCGGGCCGGGCGAACTCAACTGCTGGCACGACAGCACGCACCCGTTGTACCTGATGCTCGACCTGGACCCGGCCACGCGGTACATGCACTACGGCACCGCGTTCGCCATCCGCGACGCACCGCGCCCCGGGGAGAAACCCAAGCGGCAGATCGTCGCGGACGCGGTGCGGGCCAGCAGGCAGCGGTACGTGGTCAGCGACCTGCTGCGAACCGACTGGGACCGGCGCGCGCCGTACCGCGCGGACTCCTGGCGGAACGGCGACCCGCTCCCGGTGTACCTGCCCGAGAACGAGCGCGAGAAGTTCCCCTGGAACCAGCCGGTCGTGTTCCGCGCGGGCCGGTACTTAGTACACGAGGTCAAACGGCCGCTCGGCACGATCCGCGTACCCGACTGGGACACCCTGGACCTGCTAGCGACGTTCGGGCCGGATCAATGAGAGACGGGTGAACACGGGGCCAGGGGAAACAAGAGCGCGAAGTCCCCTGCCTTTTCACGCCTTCTCCCCTTCTCTCCCGTAGCCCCTTCGCCCGTTCCCCCCTTAACTCGTCTCTAGAAGGGGCGCGATTGTGCGGCCTGCACAACCGGCGCCGCGCGGGTTGGCATCACGAAGTGAGATCAGCACTTGTGTCCGCACGGGGGCGGTTTACAATCATTACCAACACGCGCAGTCGCGCGGACGTTGCCACCTTCACGCCGCCGCGAGTTGACCCATGGCGCAGATGATTACCCTGGAGGAAGCCGCGGCGCGACTCGGGATCACGCCCGAGGAGATGAAGAAGCGGCTCAAGACGGACCCCGAGTTCAAGAAGCTCAGTCAGATCCGCGACGGGGCCACCATCCGGTTCAAGCAGGCCGCCATCGACGACCTCGGGCGTCAGCTGGGCATGGCCAGCGAGGAGGGGTTGCCGCTCCCCCCGCTGGGCGGCGAGGAGCCGCCCGGGTCCGACGACTTCAGAGTGTCTGGCCTCGAAGACGCCCTCAAGAAGACGCCGAAGAAGCCGACCGACGACGCGCCGCTCGACTTCGGCACGTCCGATGACGACGTGTTTTCGCTGGCCGAGGAGCCGCCGGCCACGAAGGGGCCGAAGTCCAGCGGGCGGCTCGTGCCCAAGGCCAAGGGCGACAGCGACGTGCGCCTCGACAACGCCGCGCCGAAGAAGCCGAGTACCGGCGACGTGGCCGCCGTCCCGACCGAAGAGATCGCGCTGGACTTGAGCGGTTCGGGTAGCGCCGTCATCAAGGGCGGCAATTCCGCCAAGCTGCCCCCGGGCAAGGGGGCGGGCTCGTCGGGCAAACTGGACGCAAAGGGCAAGGGCAAGAACAACACGCCCGCCAACCCGGCCCCCACCGACAGCAGCAGCGAGTTCGAGCTGAGCCTCGACGCGGACAGCGACGACTTCGACCTGCAACTGAGCTCCGACTCCGGCGACGAGGTGGACCTCGGTAGTCTGCCCAAGGACAAGGCCGGCAGCGCCGCCAACCGCAGCGGCATCAAGCTGAACGCCCCCGCCGACAGCGGCATCTCGCTCGAACAGAACAAGACCCGGAAGAACAACAAGGACACGACGGGCAAGGCCAAGAAGGGGGACGACGACAGTGACGCGTCGGACGTGGACTTCGAGCTCTCGCTCGACTCCTCGGCCCCGCCGTCGAGCACCAAACTCGGCGGACCGAAGTCGGGCAAACTCGCTCCCGACGCCGAGTCGGACAGCGAGTTCGAGCTGACGCTCGACGACTCCGGCGGCTCCCTGGAGCAGGCCGCGCTCGAGCAGGAGGTGCTCGAAGACGGGGCGGAGGACAAGGGCGACATCTTCGAAACCGACTTCGAGATCCCGCAGATGCCGGACGAGTCGGCGTCCGAGGCGGTCGCGCTGGAGTCGGACACGGACCTCGAGAAGGAAGACATCGAGGTGGCGGAGGACGACAGCGACGACGTCGCGCTCGAGGAAGAGTCGGGCAGCGAAGTCGTGGTGCTCGACGACGACGAAGAGGACGCGAAGCCGGCGAAGGGCAAGGCCGCCCGGGGGAAAGCCAAGAAGCTGGTCGAAGAGGCCGACGCGGACGTCGATGTCGACCTGGGCGACGACGCCGCGAGCGACGAGGAGGACGGCTCCGCGTCCAAGGCGCTCGCGGGCGCGGCCGGCCGTAAGCCCGGCCGCGCCGACGAGGACGACGCCGACTTCGCGGCCACCAAGCCGTGGGGCATTGTCCCGGTGCTGTTCCTGGCGCCCGCCCTGCTCCTCACCATCACCGGCGCGCTGATGGGGTACGAACTGATCCAGACGATGTGGGGCTACCAGCAGCCGCGCAAGCCCACCGCGCCGATTGTTCGCGGCATCGCCACCCAGCTCGACATGGAACTGAAGGACCAGTAAGCCAGCGCCGGGCAATATTGACAGAAGGCGCCCCGAGCCCCTTTGGGGCCGAGTTCATCGCACGCCTTCCGGTTGGCTCTCGTTTATTCGTCCCCGCTCGCGCGCCGGGCCTGCTTTTTCGCGGAGTTGCGGCGCTTGTCGGCGACCCGCCGCTTCTTCGCGCCCTTCGACACCTTCGTCTTCTTCCGCACCACGGGCTCCGCCAGAGCGGCGCGGACCATCTCGACGAGTTTCAGCAGGCAGTCCTCCTTGTTCCGCTCCTGGTCGCGGTACTTCTGCGACTGAATGACCGCGTCCCCCTCCGTGGTGAACCGACTCGGGAACAGTGCGGGCATGCGCGCGCGGGCGGGCGGCGGGACCGCCGCGGCCGTGGTCGCAGCCCGCCAGCGGAGCACCGCTTTGGAGGCCACCTTGTTGACGTTCTGCCCGCCCGGGCCGCCGGAACGCGCGAAGCTCCACTCCAGCTCGTCGTCGGGGATCACGATGGAATCGGTGACCGGGATCATCGGGGTAACCTCGCGGGTCCGCTCGGCTTGACGGGGCGGCGCGGTTTGGCGTACCGTGCCCCGCCTGCGGGCGTGCCCTCACCACACCTTCGGAGCGGAGCAGAATGAGTGCCTCTGTCGGCGGGCGCCTCGAAGAGGTCCAACCGGAACGGTCGCTGTTCGGACCGGACTACCTGCGCCTGGCCGCGCTCGTCCTGGTGTCGGTCGCCGTCCACGCCTGGCTCGTGTCGCACACCGCACTGACGGCCCGAGACAGCCTCGGGTTCGCCCGGGAGGCGATCCGCCTGGACACGCCATCGGCCGTGCCGCACCCGGCCGACGAGCGGCCCAAAACCGCCATCGACCTGATCCGCACCGCCGAGCACCCGCCGGGGTTCCCGCTGGCGGTCTGGGGCGTGTACAAGGTCGTCGGCACGGTCTGGAGCGCGCCCGTCGCGGACCGCGGGCTGCTCGCCACGCAACTCACCAACGTGGCCGCCGCGGTCCTGCTCGTGTTCCCAACCTACCTCATCGGGCGGATGCTGTTTAGTCAGAACGTCGGGTTCGCCGCGGCGCTCCTGTTTCAAGTGTTACCGGTTCCGGTGCGGATCACCAGTGACGGGCTGACGGAAGGCCTGTACCTGCTGGTGTCGGCGGTCGCGATCGCGCTGGCGGTGCGGGCGGTGACGGCGCCCCGCGTCAGCTCGTTCCTGCTCTGCGGCTTCGCGACCGGGTGCGCGTACCTGGTGCGCCCCGAGGGGCTGATGATCGCGGCCGCGCCGGGGCTGCTCGCGCTCTGGCTCGGGGCGTCGCGCCGGTGGCCGCGCGACACGGCCGCCGGGCGGCTCGCGGCGCTGCTCGTGGGCGTCGGCCTCGTCGCGGTGCCGTACATGGCGCTGATCGGCAAAATCAGCAACAAGCCGACCGCCAACGAGCTACAGAACCCGCTCGGGGCGCCGCGCCCGGTGTACTTCGACGCGCACGCCCCCGCCGCGGTGCCCGCCGGGCCGCTGTTCGCCGAGTGGTGGAACGACGCCCGGGCCGCCGGCTCCTCACAGGCGGTGTGGGGCTTCAAGGCGGTGTTCAAGGAGGTCAGCAAGGGCGCGAACTACGTCATCTGGCCGCTGGCACTGTTCGCGGGGCTGGTGCTGCGGCGGCGGTTCGCCGCCGAACCGGTCCTGTGGGTGCCGGTGCTGATCGCGCTGTGCAACCTGGCGCTGCTGGTGTACCTCGCGGCCCGCGTGGGGTACGTGTCCGAGCG
>JBJSXS010000190.1:0-2387 GCA_046086545.1 Gemmata sp. | reverse complement strand
CGGTCATGCCGATGCCGTTGTCGCGCACCTCCAGCACCACCGACTCGCCGTCGCGGCGGGCGCCCAGGTGGATTTCGCCCTTCCAGCTCGCGGCGTCGAGCAGTTTCTGCCGGCGCGTCGCGGGGTCCGGGGCGCGCTTGGCCTCGTCGCGCAGGTAGTTCCGCATCTCGAAGGTCGCGTCGCGGGCGTTGAACACCAGGTTCTCCACCGCCTGCTGGAGGTGCGACAGGTCGCCGGTCACGACCGCCGCGCCGGGCGGCACGTCGGCACTCACGGCGAGCTTCCACTTGTCGCGGCCCATCTCGGCCCACGTGCGCGCCGTGTCGCGGAACAGCCCGAACGCGTCCACCTGCGTGACCTCCGCGCCCGCGGGGTCGCGCCGCACCGTGCGCAAAATCTGTTGCAAGCGCTCGGTGACGGTGCCGAGCGTACTCTTCACCTCCTCCAGCATCCCCTGCTGGTCGGGGTCGCCGGACGCTTCCATGCACCGCGCGATCAGGTCGTTGGGGCGCACCAGGAGGTTCTTGATGTTGTGCGCGTAGCTGCCGGCCATGATGCCGATGCTGGCGTACAGCTGCGACCTCACCTCCAGCGCCTCGCGCTCCGCTTCCGCGGCGCGGTTGGTCAGCTGCGCGGCCTCGAGTTCCTGCTCCAGGAGCTTGCGGCCCAGCTCCTCGCTCGCGCGCTCGGCCCCCTGCTGCTTGACGCGGGCCTCGAGCAGGTTGCGCTCGATGGCCTCGCGCTCCACCTGGGCGGAGAGCAGCTCGCGCTCCCGGTGCTCCTGTTCGGCCGCGGCGCGGTACTTCTCCAGCTCGCGCGCCTGCTCGCGGCGGACGAACCGCACCGCCACGAACACCGCGAGGAGCGTGGTGGGCACCAGCGCGGCGGTCCCGACCGTCTGCCACCGGCGGTACTCGTCCTGCTGCCGCTGCATGCGGTTGAACGAGTGCAGCTGGTACACGCACCGGACCCGGGCCGCGGCGCCCGGGGTGGCCAGCGGCGGCTCGTACTCGAGCGTCCGCAGCTGCGCGCGGGCCGACCCGCCGGGCCGCGGCTTGGGCGAGTTCCACGCCACCGGGCCGGCCGGGCGCGCGTCCGGCCCGTCCACCCCCGCGAACTCCACCTCCAGCGAGTACACGTTGGGGAACAGGGGCAGCTGGCCGGAGTACACGCGGGTCGGCTCGACCATCGCGCGCAGGTGCTCTTCGATTTCGGCGCGCTTGAACCGGACCCGGTCGCCGTGGTCCGGGCCGCGCGCGCCGGCGCCGAGCAGCGCCACGTACTCCCGGACCAGCTCGGCGAGCGTCTTTCGGAACACGCGGGTGTTGTCCAGCCACTCGCGCACGTCCGCGCGGTCGGAGTCCTCGCCCCAGTTCGCGCGTGCGGCGAGCAGCCACCCGAGCAGCCCGACCAGCACGGCCCACAGCACCCCGAGCGGGGCCAACCGGAACGCGTACCGCCACACGGACGTCCGCGGGGCGTCGCCCGGGGGGAGCGCGGCACTCATTCGCTCGGCCCCCCGTCCGTCGGGCGCACCGTCTGGACCACGGGCCGCGACCGGATGCGGTCCCACGCGCCGCCCGGCTTACGGACCCACACCTCCAACACCGCGTCCGGAAAGCTCACCGCGCCTTCCACGCGCGGCGTCGGGCGCATGACGACCACGTGCTCGCCGGCCCCGCCGAGCCGGTTCCCGGAGTCGTCGAAGAACCTCGGGGTGAGCCCGCGGAACCGCTCGGCCAACTGGTCCGCGCCGGCCGCCAGCCGGTCGCCGCCCTCGGGGAACGCGCCCCGCGCGACCACCCGCGTGAGCAGCGTGAACAGCTCGATGTCCTCGGTGCTGTTGCGCACCTCCGCGAGCCCGGCGGGCGGGCGCAGCTCGTACCCGGGCGGCGCCGGCGGGTCGCCCGGCACGTCCCAGTCGAACGGGTCCGCGTGCGTGAACAGCACGAGCGGGATCGGCACCGACCGCACCGGCCACGCGAACTCGCCGTCGCGGAACAGCGTGTTCACCGAGATGCCGTCGCCGGTCACCGCCACGAGGCGCCGGGCCACGCCCGGGTTCCCCTGCGCGAGGGCCCCGAGCACCCGCCGCGCCGGGGCCGTCACGGCGGGGATGACCAGCACCGTGCGGTCCCCGCGCTTCGGGAAGTTCGGGTGCGCCAGGAGGTGATCGACGATCTGCGCCTCGTACGGGTTGGGGCGCGCGAACCGGCCGGAGCTGAACGGCACGAAGTTGGCCTCCACCCCCAGCCGCGGGCGCCCGCTCGCCCCGCCCTGCTCCGCGAGCGCCTCCCGGAACTGCTGCGTCAGGTCCAGCGAGTACGGGTCGTCCTTCCACGCCACCGCGAACGCCTGGATGCGCGGGCGCTCGCCGGCCAGGTCCG
>JBJSXS010000189.1:0-3909 GCA_046086545.1 Gemmata sp. | reverse complement strand
GCGATGGAGCCGGTCGTCTACGACTTTGCGATCAACCCGAACGGCACGACAGCCGATTTGCTGCCCGCCGGGGAGGCGCTGCTGCCCCGCGGCTACTACGCGCTGCTGGTGCCGCGGTGGCTGCGCGAGGACCCGCGGGCGGTGCCGGCGTCCAAGCGCGCCGAGCTCGACCGCGTGGGCCACGCCGCGCGGCGCGGCCCGGACCTGTCGGGGCTGGTCGAATCGCTGTTCGACCGGATGCTGCCCAGCGCGCCGGCGTCGGCCGCGCGGGGGGCGAACGTCACGGAACTTCTCGCCGCCAACGGGTTCGACCGCGCGCAGCACGAGAGCATCCGCGGCGACCTGCGCCGCGGGCTCATCGGGCTCGCGCAGAACCGCCTGCCCGCGTCCACGGTCATCGAGGACGTGAGGCCCGGCGACGTGGCCGACGCGCGCGCCGGCGTCGGCGCCGAGTTCGTCGCTCAGGGGAAGGCGGCACTCGAGCGCGGCGAGGCCGCGGTGGTGGCGCTCGCGGCCGGCGCCGGCAGCCGGTGGACGCAAGGGGCGGGCGTGGTGAAGGCGCTGCACCCGTTCGCCAAGCTCGCGGGCAGGCACCGCACGTTCCTGGAGGTTCACCTCGCCAAGAGCCGCCGCACGTCGGAGCAGCACGGCGCGAGCGTGCCGCACATCTTCACCACGGGCTACCTCACGCACGACCCGATCGCGGCGCACCTGGGGGCGAACGCCTCCTACGGCTACCGCGGCCCGGTGCGGCTGTCGCGCGGCCTGGCCGTCGGGCTACGCCTGGTGCCGATGGAGCGGGACCTGCGGTTCGCGTGGGAAGAAACGTCGCACCAGGTGCTCGACGAGCGCAAGCAGCGGGTGCGCGAGAGCGCGCACGCGGCCCTCATAGGGTGGGCGAAGGCGGCGGGCGAGGGGAGCGACTACACCGACAACGAACCGCTCCAGTGCCTGCACCCGGTCGGGCACTGGTACGAGGTGCCGAACCTTCTGCGCAACGGGGTTCTACGCGACCTCCTGGCCGAGCGCCCGCAACTGAAGTACCTGCTGGTTCACAACGTGGACACGCTCGGCGCGGACCTCGACCCGGGGCTGCTCGGGCTGCACATCGCCTCGGGCAAGGCGCTCACGTTCGAGGTGATCGGGCGCCGCATCGAGGACCGCGGCGGCGGGCTGGCGCGCGTCGACGGCCGCGTGCGCATCGTCGAAGGGCTGGCGATGCCGCGCGAGGAGGAAGAGTTCAACCTCTCCTTCTACAACTCGCTCACCACCTGGGTCAGCGTGGACGCGCTCGTCGGGCACTTCGGCCTGACGCGCGGCGACCTGGCCGACGTGGCGAAGGTCGCGGACGCGGTCGGGCGGTGCGCGGCCCGGTGGCCGACCTACATCACGCTGAAGGACGTGAAGAAGCGGTGGGGCCACGGGCAGGAGGACGTGTACCCGGTGTGCCAGTTCGAGAAGCTGTGGGGCGACATGACCGCGGTGCCCGGGTTCGGGTGCGGGTTCGTGGCGGTGCCGCGGGCCCGCGGGCAGCAGCTCAAGGACCCCGCCCAGCTCGACGGCTGGCTCCGCGACGGGTCCGCGGCGCACGTCGAGGCGCTCGGCCGGTTCGAGGATTGAGCGCGGGCGCGCCCCGCCCGTTCGTTAGCGCGCGAGCGCCTTCGCCATGCCGGCGGCGAAGCGCTCGCCCAGCTCGATCTGGCTCGCGGCGTCGAAGTGCGTGCCGCCGTCGAACGTCCTGAGCCGGTCCGCGGGCACGAAGAACGCCCCCTTCACCTTCTCCGCGGTGGCCCTCTGCGCGGCGCGGACCGTGTCGCGCTTCCCGTTGTCGAACACCTCTCCGATGCCGAACGGCAGGTCGGCAACCTCCAGATCGCTGCGCACGCGCCCGACGAACGCGGTGAGCAGCTTCTCGTACTCGGCGGCGGTCAGGCTCGCGTCGCTCTCGCCCTGGTGCCAGATCATCCCGCGAACCGTGCAGGTGTGGCCCTTGCCCGTCAACTCCTTCAGCGACTTGCGGGTGAACTCCAGGAACGCGGCGTACAGCCGGTCCTTCACGTCCGGGTTCCAATCCTTCGCCAGGCTGGTGCCCCCCTCCGCGTACTTGATGAGCGCGACCCTCTTGTCCTTCAGGCGGTCCGCCATCGCGCGACCGAACGACACCTCGGGGCCGATCGTGCCGCTCGGGAGCTGCGTGGGCTTGTTCTTTCCGGGCGCGACGCTCCAACCGGGCTGCAGCGGCTTGAACCCGTCGCTCGTCAGGACCGGCCCGCGGAGCTTGGAGCACGAGTAGGTGACGAGCGCGTCCTCCTGCGGCCTCGCCCACTTCGCGAGGGCCCCCGTGAGGTCGGCCGCGGCGCCGCGCCCGTCGCAGTTCGACTGCCCGGCGATGATGAACACCTCGTAGTGGTCCGCGCGCGCGGTGGCGGCGAACGCGGGCAGGGCGAGGCCGCACAGCGCGGCGAGCGTGAAGAAGCGCATGGGGGGTTCTCACGAAAAGCGTGGAGGCTGCTGCTCTGCAAGTGTACGGTGCGACGGTATCGCGGACCCGAGGGCCGGTCAACCGGGTGTGCCATGCGCGGCGCGGGCCGTGGGGTGCTCATCACGGGCGCGGCGCGGGGGCTGGGCTTCGCCACCGCGTGGGCGCTGGGCGGGTCGCACGGCACGGCCGGGTGGCGCGGGCACCCGCCCGCGGCGCCAGGAAACCGCAGACTGCGCCTCGGCGCGGGATGCCCCTTCGCGCGGCGGCGGGTAAATTAGCCCAACCCCAAGAGGCGCTCGTATGGGCAAGCGGAGACCGGCCGCCGAAACGCGGTCGCTGTTCGACGAGGAGCACCCCGCCGCCCCGCCCGGCGAAGACGCACCGGCGGGGGGCGCCGCGCCCGCGGAACTGCCGCCGCTGCCGCCGGGCGTGCCCGGGCTGCCGGCCGACCTCGACCCCTCGTGGCACGCGGCGCTTGCCCCCGAGACACGCGAACCCTACTGGGCCGACCTCGCGAAGTTCGTCACCGCGGAGCGCAAGACCCACGAGGTGTTCCCGCCGGCGCCGGCCGTGTTCAACGCGCTCCGGTACACGCCGCTCGACAGGGTGAAGGTGCTGCTGCTCGGGCAAGACCCGTACCACGGACCGGGGCAGGCGCACGGGCTGTGCTTCTCCGTGCGCCCGGGGGTCACGCCCCCGCCGTCACTGCGCAACATCTACAAGGAACTGCACAGCGACCTCGGCATCCCCCCGGTGCCGCACGGGTACCTCGCCGAGTGGGCGCGGCGCGGCGTCCTGATGCTGAACGCGTGCATGACCGTGCGCCGCGGGGCCGCCAACTCGCACGCGGGCAAGGGGTGGGAGCGGTTCACCGACGCCGCGATCAGGGCGGTCAACGACCGGCCGCGCGCCGTCGTGTTCGTGCTGTGGGGGGCGTACGCTCAGAAGAAGATTCCGCTCATCGACCAGAACAAGCACGCGGTCGTGAGGTCGGCGCACCCGTCGCCGTTCTCGGAGCACCTGTTCTTCGGCACCAAGCCGTTCTCGAAGATCAACGCGGCGCTCGAAGCGGCGGGCGAGGAGCCGGTTGACTGGCGGCTGCCGCAGAGGCCCGACGAATAGTCGGGCGCCGGCCGGTCGCAAGTCAGCGCGCCAAAAACCCTAGAGCTGGCGCGGGTCCGGCTTCGCCACGTTTGACCCGCCGGCATCATGACTCGGTCAGCGGGAGCCGCACGCGGAAGGTAGTGCCCCGGAGCGGCGCGGACTCGATCTCCAGCGCGGCGCGGTGGTGCTCCAGCACCATCGCCACGAAGGAGAGGCCGAGCCCCATCCCCGCGCTGTAGCCCTCGTACAGCGCGTTGTCGCGCTTCGTGCTGAAGTGCGTTTTCAGGCAGTTGCGGCGCACCTCGTCGGTCATGCCGATGCCG
>JBJSXS010000188.1:0-10669 GCA_046086545.1 Gemmata sp. | reverse complement strand
CCACCCGGACGCGCACCGCGGTGTTACCGTCCTCGACGGACTTCGTGATCGACAGCGTCGTGCCGGGCTTCAGGTCTTCGAGTTTGACCGCCCTGCCGTCGGCATCGAGCACCTGCGGCGCCTTCAGCAAGTGAAACACCTGCGGCGCCAGGTTGCGCCCGGCGAGGACGGTGATCGTGTTCCGCTCGACGTTCGCGGACCGGAACTGCCCCTGCGTCGTACCGCCGTCGACGGTCACGCTCGCCGCGTTCGCACCGTCCAGTTTCACGACCGCGGCGTTGCCCGTCTTCAACTCCGCCAGCTTCACTTCGACTTCGTCCTGAACGAATTTCGCGCCCTTCGCCAGCGGGAACGTCCTCTGCGTGTCGGCGCGTTCGCCGGTCCTGCGGTCGAACGCGTGCACCGTGATCGTCACGGTGTTTTTGTCGGCGCCCACAGCGGCCAGCGTGCCCCTCACGCTGTTCGCGTCCTTCGCCGGGACGCGCTCCTTTTCGTCGGCCGCAGGCGCGCGGCAACTCGCCCCAAGCGCGAGCGCCCAAACAGCGACCAGCGACGCAGCCGAACCCTTGAGTTTGGCGAGTAACATGACGTGCGGAACTCCCGAGAGGTACCGGACCACTTTCGACGATTCGGTCCGAACGGTCAACGACAACCTCGGGCGCGTCAGAACTTTCCGTCGCGGGCCTCGAAGTGGGTCGGCTTTGAGAGCGAACGCCCGCCGCGAAGCACCCACCCCGCGACCCACTCGATCAGGCGCGCGGTCGGGACGCGGAGCGGGCCGAGCGCCGCGGTACCCTCCTTCGCGTTGCTCAGGAGCGCGGTTTCGGCTTCGGTGCCGGTGAAGTTCGCTCGCGTGCCGAAATGCCGCGCGAAGCGCTCGCACACATCACGCACCCGCAGCACCTCCGGCCCGGTCACGTTGAACGCCCGCGGCGGCACTCCGCAGTGGTCGAAGGCGCGAAGCGTCAGCGCGTTCGCGTCGCCCTGCCAGATCGTGTTGAAGTGGCCCATCGCCAGATCAATCGGTTCGCCCGCTCGCACCTTGAGCGCGAGGTCTACCAGCACGCCGTAGCGCAGGTCGCACGCGTAGTTCAGCCGGATGATTGCGACCGGGATGCCGAGCGCGCGCGAGAAGTAGCCGAACATGCGCTCGCGGCCGAGCGCCGACATGCCGTACTCGCCCACCGGGTTGAGCGCGGTGTCTTCGGTCGGGCCGCCGGTGTCGGGCCGCGAGAACGGGTACACGTTGCCCGTCGAGAACGCGACGATGCGGCTCTTCGCGTACCGCTTGCACACGATCGAAGGGAGGTAGCAGTTGATCGCCCACGTCGTGCCTTCGTCACCGGACGAGCCGAACTTGCGGCCCGGCATGTACACCACGTTCGGCGCGTCGGGCAGCTTGGCGACTTCGACCTCGTTCAGCAGGTCGCACCTAACTACCTCGATGCCGTGGGCGGCGAACGCCTCCGCACCGCCAGAAGAGAAGCGCGACGCCGCGAACACGCGGCGCGAAGGGTCGGCGCGCTTCGCCATGCGCGCGAGGCTCGGCCCCATCTTCCCCGCGGCGCCCAGAAGGACGATGTCGCCCGGGTGCCGCTTCAGAGTTTCCGCGACTCCGGGTGTCGGTTCGCTCAGGGCGTCTTCGAGTTCGGCTTCGGTCTGGAACACGGCATCCTCCGCGGTGGCTCCGAAATGCTATCGCACGGCCCGCGCGCTGAGGTACACTTTACACTCTCCCCCCCCTGCGGAGCCGCCCCTGATGCCCTGCCCGCTGCCCTCGCGTCGCGAACTGATCCACGCCGGCGGCCTCGGCGCGCTCGGGCTGTCGCTCCCGAACCTGCTTCGCGCAGAGCAGTCGCGGGCGAGCAAGCGGCGCGAGAAGCACTGCATCTTCGTCTACCAGTACGGCGGGCTGTCGCAGCTCGACTCGTGGGACCCGAAGCCGAACGCCCCGGCCGAGCTGCGCGGGCCGTACAGGCCGATCGCGACCGCGGTTCCCGGTTTCCAGATCGGCGAGCTGATGCCGCGGCTCGCGCGCAGCGCCGACAAGTTCGCGGTCATTCGGTCGATGACGCACACGGTCCCGGTTCACGACATCGCGAACAAGATGCTCCTCGCGGGGAACCGAAAGCCCGCGGCCGACGATCCCGCGTTCGGCTCTGTCGTGTCCAAGCTGAGGCCCGCGCACGCGGGCGTGCCCGGGTACGTGTGGCTCCAGAAGTTCGGCGGCGGTGCGGCTCCCCCGGACCCCACGTACCTCACCGGGGGCGCGCTCGGGCCGGCGCACGCACCGCTGCTCGTCGGCACCGGGCACGCGGACAACCTTGCCACGCCGGGCTACAAGGTGAAGGTGTTCGACGGCGACGCGGCCGCTTCGCCGGACCGAATCGAAGGGCGGCGCGAACTCCTCGCGAAACTCGACGCGAACAACCCGCTCGCACCCCATCGCTCGAAGGCGTTCGATCTGCTCACCGGGCCGGCGGCGCGGAAGGCGTTCGACATCGAGCAAGAGCCGCTCAAGGTGCGCGAGCGCTACGGGTTCAACCCACTCGGACAAAACCTGCTCCTCGCGCGCAGGCTGGTCGAAGCCGGCGTGCGGCTCACGAGCGTGGTCGCGTGGACCGGGCTGAAGCCGGGCGAGAAGTTCATGAGCGTCGAGACGTGGGACATGCACGGGAACGCGGGCGTCGGCATCTTCGACGACGGCTGGAACGGCCTCGGCTTCGCGCTCCCGCGGTGCGACCAGGCGGTGTCCGCGCTGCTCGAGGACCTGAGTGACCGCGGGCTGCTGGACGACACGCTGGTGGTGCTGGTGGGCGAGTTCGGGCGCACCCCGCGCATCTCGAAGGGCGGCACCGGCGTGAACGGCCGCGACCACTGGCCGAACTGCTACTCCGCGATGCTCGCCGGTGCGGGCGTCAGGGGCGGCGCCGTGTACGGCGCGAGCGACAAGACCGCGGCGTACGTGAAGGACGACCCGGTGTCGCTCGAAGACTTCACCGCCACCCTTTACACCGCCCTCGGGATCGACCCCGCGACGCGGCTCTCGCCGGACGGCTTCACGCGGCCCGCGAGCGCCGGCGCGCCCGTTGGCGCGCTGCTGGAATCGTAACTTCGCGGGGCGTCGCGCCGCTCGCCCCGCGGTCACTCGCCCTTCGTGCGCACGCCCACATCGGCCTTGCGGCCCTGCCCCCCACCGTCACCGCTTGCGGCGGGCCTGTACGTCCGCCGGGGTCGGCACGGACGGGCTGATCGGGTCCGAGGCGGCGGTGAGACGGGCACTTTCCTTCGGTCCACGTCTCACCAATTGCAATCGAAATCTCGCGGCTTTCGAGCCCCCGCTTCGCGGCGCCGCTCAACTGGGGTTCCCTTTCGCGCCCGGGGGTCGCGATACTATCCTCGTCGCCTGTTTCGCCGTCCGCGAGTCCGTAATGCCGCGCATCCGTCAGTTGCCGCCCGACGTGGTGAACAAGATCGCCGCCGGCGAGGTCATCGAGCGCCCCGCGAGCGTGGTGAAGGAGTTGCTGGAGAACAGCATCGACGCGGGCGCGACCCGCATCGACATCGAGTTGGACGCCGGCGGCACCGAACTCATCCGCGTGGTCGACAACGGGTGCGGCATCGAGCCGTCCGACCTCGCGCTCGCGTTCAGCCAGCACGCGACCAGCAAGCTGACCACCGCCGACGACCTGTTCAACATCGGGACGATGGGGTTCCGCGGGGAGGCGCTCGCGTCCATCGCCGGCGTCGGGCAGGTCGCCCTCCAGTCGCGCCCGCACACCGCGGCGAGCGGCGCGGAGATCAAGTGCGACGGCGGCGCGCTGTCGGAGGCGAGAGCGTGGAACGGCGCGCCCGGCACGCGGATGGAGGTGCGGCACCTGTTTTACAACGTGCCGGTGCGCAAGAAGTTCCTCAAGAGCGTGGCGACCGAGCTCGGGCACGTGTGCGAGACGGTGACCAAACTGGCGCTCGCGCACCCCGCGCTGCACCTGACGCTGCGGCACAACAATCGTCTCGTCTACGACATCCCCGCGAGCGCCGGGCTGCTGGACCGCATCGCGCTCTTCTTCACGGGCGAGGTGCGCGACGCGCTCTACGAACTCGACTCCGGCGCCGGCCCCCTGCGGGTGCGGGGGTACATCGCGGACCCGAAGTGCGATCGCGGTAACGCCAAGCTCCAGTACCTGTTCGTGAACGGGCGCTGGTTCCGCGACCGGAGCCTGGCGCACGCGCTGCAGGAGTCGTACCGCGGGCTGCTCATGTCCGGCCGGTACGCGATCGGGTTCCTGTTCCTGACGGTGCCGCCCGACAAGATCGACGTGAACGTACACCCCACCAAGTCCGAAGTGCGGTTTCAAGAGAACTCGCTGATCTACTCACTCGTACGCGGCACGATCAAGCAGCGGCTGCTGAAGGAGAACCTGGTCCCGCACCTGACGGTGCCACAGGGCGAGGAGGTCTGCGCGGTGCCGGCGCCGCCGGCCGAAGCCCCGGCGCTGTTCACATCCCCGCGGCGCGAACTCGCAGAGCAGACGCTGGCGCCGTGGGAGCGCGGCGAGTTGGCGGACCCGTTCTGGCGCACGCCGGCGGGCCTGCCCACCCCCCCGGCCCCCCGGCCTGAAGGGAAGGTGGAGGAAAGCCGGGCCGCCCCGGGCTCCCCACCGTACGGGGGTGAGCAAGAACCTTCGTGGCGGGGGAACGGTCCCGAGCCACCACCGCCGTACCCCCCGTCCCTCGAGGGTGGGGGGACCGGGGGGCCGGGGCCCGCGTTCGCGGGGGAACACGCACCCCCGAAGCCCCGGCCGGCGCCGGGCGCGCCGCCTGTCGCTCGTGAAGGGGTCGAGGCGCCAGCGCCGGTCGTACCCCCACCAGAAGCGCCAGCGCCCTCTGCGCCCCCGCTCGCGGGGCCGCACGCGGCCTCCCCTGCGGCGGCGCCTCCGAAGGCGGCGTTCCAGTTGCACGACTCGTACCTGGTGCTCGAAGCGAACGACGGGATGCTCGTCATCGACCAGCACGCGCTGCACGAGCGCATCCTGTTCGAGCAACTGCGGCGGCGCATGCGCGCGGGGCAACTCGAAGTGCAGCGGCTCCTCATCCCCGAGCCGATCGACCTGCCGGCGGAGCAAGCGGCGCTGGTGCTCGAAGCGGCAGAGGCGCTCGCGGAGTTGGGCCTCGAAGTCTCCGACTTCGGGGGCAACACGATTCTGCTGTCGAGCTACCCGACGCTTCTGGGCCGCAAGGCGCCGCACGTCATTCTGCGCGGGGTCATCGACCACATCGTGACCCAGGAGCGCGCCCCCACAAAGGAGGCGCTGCTGCACCTGCTGATGGCGACGATGGCGTGCAAGGCCGCGGTGAAGGCCGGCGACAAGCTGTCCGGCGAAGAGATCACGTACCTGCTCCACCTGCGCGAGATGGCCGAGGACAGCCACCACTGCCCGCACGGGCGCCCCACCTCGCTGCTGTTCAGCCGCGCCGAACTGGACAAGCAGTTCCGGCGCACCTGACCTGCGCCCTGTCTTTCGCGCGTGCGCGGGGTTAAACTCTACCCCACGCTGCCCGCCGAAGGACTCACCGCACATGCCCCACCTCGCACGCTCCGCCGCGCTCGCCGCGCTCGCCCTGGTCTTGACCGCCACCGCGGCACGGGCGGTCATCACCAAGCTCACCCCGCTGGCGGAGGTGCTGGAGAGCGACCAGTACATCTTCGTGGCGAAGGCCGACAAGCTCGACCCCGACAACAAGGACCGGCCCACCGCGACCTTCACCGTCGGCAAGAAGCTGAAGGGGGAACCGCCGTTCGACCGCGTCCCGGTGAACATGACCGGCGACGACGAGGCGAAGAAGGCGGGCGACACCAAGGCCATCTTCGAGCGCCTCGACGGCAAGCGCGAGCTGGTGTTTTTCGTGCGCAAGCAGGGCAAACTGTACAACGCGAAGGTGTTCGTGGAGGGGTCGTGGTTCTCGGTCTACGGCACGCTCGACGCCGACGGCAAAACGGTGCGCTGGGCGCTGTTGCACGGCGAGCCCTTTTTGCGCCGCACGTTCAAGGGGACGAGCGCCGAGATGGTGAAGGCCATCGAGGACGCGCTGGCGCAGAGGGCCAAGCCGCCCGAGCCAGACGAGAAGGAGAAGCCCGGGTACGGGCCGCCGGCCGCGAAGAAGTGTGGAGCGGGGAGCGCGGAGGGCGAAGACGCGCCGCCGGACGACTTTCGCCCCGCGCCCCGCGCCCCGCGCCCCGCGCTTTTGGGTGTGATCCCCTCCTTCGTACTCGTAGGGCCGCTGGCGATTGTCGCGGCGCTGTTCCCGGGGGTGTTCGCGCGTCTGGCGGTCGGCATGAAGCGGTGGCGCGCGTTCCTCACCGTCTCCAGCATCAACAGCACGCTCGCGCTCGTCTACTTCGCGGTGAGCACCTACCGCCCGCACTGGCTCCCGCCGGGGTGGGCGCTCGCTCCGCGCCCGGTCGCGCTCTACCTGACCGCCGTCTCGGTCGTCGGGCTGGTGTGGGCCGGGTGCCGCTACCGCACGATGGCGAGTGCGGAGCCCGAGGTGACCGGCGCGCCCAAGAGGGCGGAGCTGCTCGCGCTCGCGGGCCTCACGCTGTTCGCCGCGACCTGCACCGTGCTGACCGCGTACTTCGCCGACTGGAGCAGCACGCTCACGGTCCCGATGCGCGAGTTCACCTTCATCGGCATCGCGCTGCTCACCGCCACCGTGTACGCGGGCTACCGCGCGCTCACGCACCGCGCCGACGGCGACGGCCCCGCGGTGCGGCTCAGCCTGTCGGGCGAGTCGGTGGGCCTGGGTGCGCTCGCCTTGTGCGGGTTCGCCACCGTGCTGCTGATGGGCGCACGCGGCGCGGCCCCGGTGGCGACCGGTACCCAGACCGGCGACGCGGAAGCCGCCCTCGGCCCGCGCCTCGTGGGCGAACCGGTCGCGCTCGAAGCGTTCGAACTGGAAGGCGGGAAGCGGGAGCCGGTCACCGGCCGCATCATGTCGAACCTCGCGCTCGACGGCGACCGGCTGTACTTCGGGGTGGAGCAGCCGAACAGCGGCCGGTTGCTCGCGATGAACCGGCACACCGGGAAGGTGGAGTGGGCGTGCGACGAGCCGGGGATGCGGCCGATCTACTGCACGCCGACGGTCGCCGGCGGCAAGGTGTTCTGCGGCGAGGGGCTGCACACGGACAAGGGGTGCCGGCTGTACTGCGTGAACGCGAGTGACGGCGGCGCGGCCTGGAAGGAGCCGTTCAAGACCGACAGCCACACCGAGGGCGCCCCCGCGGTCGCGGGCGGCAAGGTGTACTTCCCCGCGGGCGAGGACGGGCTGTACTGCGCCGACGCCAACACGGGCGCGAAGGTGTGGCAGTTCCCCGGGGGCAAGGACAAGGGCATTCACATCGACGCGGCCCCGGTGGTGGCGAACGGCCGCGTGTTCGTCGGCAGCGGGCTGTACACCTACGTCGCTGTCGCGCTCGACGCCAGCACCGGCGAGCAGAAGTGGCGCACGGACCTGAAGTTGCGAGCGTTCGGCGCGCCGCTGGCGAGCGCCGGGAAGGTGTTCTACGGCGTCGGCACCGGGAACATGGGCGCCGACACGTTCAAGTACGACGAGGAGGGCGAGGACCGGGACAAGGAGCCGGCCGGCGCGGTGTGCTGCCTCGACGCGGCCACCGGCAAGGAAGAGTGGCGCTACCCCCTGCCGCTGTCGGTCCACACCGGGCTGGCCGCGGATGCGTTCAGCGTCTACGCCGGGTGCCGCGACGGAAACGTCTACGCCCTCGATCGCAAGACCGGGAAGCTGCGGTGGCGGGTCGGCATCGGCAGCGCGGTGATGAGTGCCCCGGCGGTGGCGACGAGTGGCGGGTTTCCGGTCGCGGTGTACGCGGTGTCCCGCGAGGGGCGCGTGTACTGCCTGAACCCGCAGACCGGCGACGCGGTGTGGTGGCGCGGGTCGCTGCCCGGGTTCACGTGGTTCCCGCCGCCGCAGGGGTCCGACGTGATGTGTTCGCCGCTGGTGGTCACGACCCCGACCGCGACCGGCAGCACGCGCACGGTCTACATCGGCGGGCTGACGACGGACCCCGGCAACCCGTTCCGCAAGCACGTCGCGGTGTGGAAGTTCGAGGACGTGATCGGCGAGTGACTCGAGCAGGCGGCGCCTGCCGAGCGGCATCTGCCGCACACATCCGCCCGTGAGCGCCGCCCCCGTTGGGAGCCGCGGCCCGCTCACGCGCTCCCGGCCCGCGGGAGCGTCACCCGGAACGTGGTGCCCTTGCCGAGCGTGCTGTGGACCCGCACCTGGCCGCGCATCGCTTGCACGAGGTGCTTGACGATGGACAGGCCCAGGCCGGTGCTGCCCTCGGCCCGGCCGCGGGCCTTGTCCACGCGGTAGAACCGCTCGAACACGCGGTTCACGTCCGCCTCCGGGATGCCGATGCCGGTGTCCTCCACCTCGAAGCTCACCGTGTCCGCGGTCGCGCCCCACCGCACCGTGATGCGCCCGCCGTTGGGCGTGTACTTGATCGCGTTGTCCACCAGGTTGTCCATCACCTGCCGCAAGGCGTCCGGGTCGGCCCACGTCGCGAGGTTCGCCGGCGCGTCGCCGGGCGGCTTCTCCACGATCGTGAGCGTCTTCGTTTCGGCGCGCGGGTGGTGCCGCTCCACGCAGTCGGTGATCGCGCGGTCGAGGATCACGGCGCGCGGCTCCAACCCGAGCGCCCCGGACTCGATCTTCGACAGGCTGAGCATGTCCTTGATCAGGTCCGCGAGCCGGTCCGCCTCGCGCGCCACCTGTTCGAGGAACGGGGCGCACATGTCCGGGTCTTCCGCGGCGCCGTCCTGCAGCACCTCGACGCTGGACTTGATGACCGCGAGCGGGGTCTTCAGCTCGTGCGACGCGTTCGCGACGAAGTCCTGGCGCATGCGCTCGGCCTGCTTCACGTCGGTGGTGTCCTCGATCACCACGACGGCGCCGGGCATGCCCCGGCCCGCGAACCGCGACACGTAGACCGACAGGAACCGCCCGCCGGGCACCTCGAACTCCTCCCGGTGCGGCTGGCCCGCGGTCAACCCGTGCTCCACCACCGCGTGGAAGGGCGCCAGCCGCGTCACGTCCCCGAGCGGCTCGTTCACCGCCTTCCGCGGGTCGAACTCCAGCAGTTGCCCGGCCCGCTCGTTGGCGAACAGCACGCGGCGCTGGGCGTCGATTGCGACGACCCCTTCCACCATGCCCGACAGAATGGCGCGGAGCTGCTGGTGGTCGTGCTCGAGCAACCGGAACGTGGAGGCGAGCCGGGCACTCATCGCGTTGAGCGTCTCCGCGAGTTCGGCGTGTTCGGGGCTGCCGCCCACGCGGATCTTGTGCCCCAGGTCGCCGTCGGCCAGCTTCCGCGCGCCCTCACGAAGTTCGGCCAGCGGGCGCACGAACCACCGGGCCAGCGCGACCGCCGCGCACACGGCCAGCGCGACGACGAGCAGCAGCGCGGTCGCGACCTCTCGCACGAGGTCGTGGAACACGTCCTCGGCGCGCTGGTAGGTGAGCAGCCCGAGCAGCCCGACGGTCGCGAGGACGAGCAGCAAGTAGGTGAAGAACAGCCGCCAGAACATGGTGCGTTGTGTGGGTCGTGTGAAGGTCGGGGGCCACCGCGCTGAGGTGATTGTAGCGCGCGGCCGGCCACAGAAGGGTCAGAACAGGCGCGGCCGGCGGTTCGGGTCGGCCAGCGCGGTCATCAGCTTGCGCTGCGGCGCGCTGACCGGGTACTCCGCGAGTTCGGGCGGGGCCACCCACCGGGCCGCCGCGTAAGCGGCCGGGGCGAACGTGCCCCCCTTGAGCGCCGCCTCCACACAGACGAGCGTGATCGAGTACCGGGTGACCCCGTGCCTGATCGTCATCAACTCGGCGCCGCACTCGACGTCGAAGCCGGTCAGCTCCTTCGCGACGCGCGCGGCCGCCGCGCACACGTCCTCGCCGCCGGCGCGCGGGGCGTGCGGGACCTCCCACATGCTCTGCCACCGGCCGGCGCTCGACGGGCGCTGGCACAGCAGCAGCTTGCCCCCGTCGCGAACCACCACGCCCACCTCCGCGACTCGGGTGATCGCCGCGAGCTTCTTCTTCGGCGGGACGGCGCCCTGAAGCCCGAGCCGGTTGGCCTCGCAGCTGGTCGCGGCCGGGCACGCGCCGCACGCGGGCGCGGCCGGCGTGCAGACCAGCGCGCCGAGTTCCATCAGCGCCTGGTTGAAGTCGCCGGCGCGCTTCGGCGGGACGACGGCTTCGGCCGCGGACCACACCCACACCTTGCCCGCCCCCGCGCGCGGGTCGCCGCGATATCCGAACAGGCGCGCGAGTACGCGCAAGCTGTTCGCCTCCACGATCGGCAGCGGGCGGTCGAACGACTGCGACAGCACCGCGCCGAGGATGTACCGGCCGACGCCGGGCAGCCCGGCCCACACGACCGGGTCGTCCGGCAGCTCGCCGCCGTGGCGCTCCGCGAGCTGCTTCGCCGCGGCGTGCAGGTGCCGCGCGCGGCGGTAGTAGCCCAGACCTTCCCACAACTTCAGCACCCGCTGCTCGTCGGCGCTCGCGAGCGCGCGCACGTCCGGCAGCGCGGCGACGAACCGCTCGAAGTACGGCACCACCGCGGCGACGGTCGTCTGCTGGAGCATCACCT
>JBJSXS010000187.1:0-2535 GCA_046086545.1 Gemmata sp. | reverse complement strand
GGCACCCTGTCGGCGATCTTGGCGGAGCGGGCGACTTGCTCTCGCAACTTGCCGTCGGTCTCGTCCTCGTACAGTTCGGTCACCTCGCGGCACCGATTGCGGACGTTGCGGGACAGCACCGCGCGCTCGGGGTGGTCCGGGTCGGCGGCCTGCAGGGCCATCGCTTCGGTGTCGGTGAGCCACCGGTCGATGCGCTGCTTGCGGACCTCGCTGGAGTCCGCGGCGCCTTTCGGCGTGGTGCTCCGCAGGTGCGTGCCGAGTAGGTACCACGCCCGCTTGTCGCCCTCCTTGTCGGCGAGGGCGATCAGCGCCTCGCACGCACGCCCGGCCTTTTCGGGGTCGCCGAACTCCTTGAGCCGCAGCACCCGCAGTGCGACCGCCTCGGGGTTCCCGGCCTCGTACTTCAGCGGCAGTTCGTGGAGGCGGCTGTTGCGGACTTTCTCGTTCACCTTGAGCAACTCGGAGCGGGCCGTTTTCACGTCCCCGAGGCGCTTGTCAGCGACCCAGCCCCACCGGGCCTTGGCGAGCGTCTGCTCGTTGGTGGTGTACGGCAACGCGGCCTCGTCGGGGTACCGGCCCCTCACCTTCGCCCACAGGCTCTCGGCGAGCCCGAAATCGCCGGTCTGCTCGGCGTCGATGGCCAGCATCGCGTTTTCGAACGCCTCCCGGTCGTCGCCATCCGACGGCTTCCGGAGCGCGGCCGAGTTGTGCCGGTTCGTGAGTTGGCGCTCGCGCTCGCGCACGGTCGCGTCGCGGTACATGGCCGCCACCTTATCGACCAGTTCGCCACCGCTCGTGCCGTGCGTTTCGAGAAACTTGGCGGCTGCCGCGGCCTTGTCGCCCGGAGTTTCAGCCTTCTCGATGGCCGCGTACAGCTTCTCCGGACCGGCGGGTTTCACCGCGATGTACACACCGGCGGCGATGGTCAGCAGGGTCGCGCTGAGCCCGACTGCCTGAACCCACTTCTGCTGGAGGAGCGGAACCGCGTCCTCCTTGTCCTTGTTCTTTTTCTTCTTTTTGCCTTTCAGCGCGCGGGCCGCCTCCCGGTCGGCCGCGTCCATCCGCTCGCCGCCCTGGTTGGTGGGCCGCGCGGTGCGCGCCTCGGCTACGGACAGGCCCGCACTCTTGCGCTGGTAAGCGTCCTCCTCGACCTCGGCCAGCATCCGCGCCACCCACCCCGCGTCCACCGGCCGCTGGTCCTTTTCCTTTTCAAGCAGTTGCAGGATCAGCGACTCGAACTTTAGGGGCAGGTCGTTGACGGACTTGCCGACGCGCGGCGGCTTCTCGTTGACGTGCTTCAGGAACATCTCGACGGTGGTTTCGGCAACGAACGGCTTGCGCCCGGTGAGCAGCTCGAAGAACACCACCCCGAGCGAGTACAGGTCCGACTTGTTGGTCAGGTTGCGGTCGCCCTTGCACTGCTCCGGGGACATGTACGCGGCGGTGCCGATGGTGCTGTTGACCCCGGTCAGCGCGGTCACGTCGGTGTCCTTCGCGATTCCGAAGTCCGTCAATTTCAGTACGCCGTCCTTGGTGATCATCAGGTTGGACGGCTTCAGGTCACGGTGGATGATGCCCTTTTCGTGCGCGTACCGGAGCGCCTCGGCCAGTTGCTTGCCGTAGGAAGCGACCTCTTCCCAGCCCAGCCGGCCGCGGCGCGCGAGCACGCGGTCAAGCGCCTCGCCGTCGATGAACTCCATCGCGATGTACGGGTTCGACTTGTTGATCTTCCCGTGTGCAACGAGCCGAACGATGTTCGGGTGGCGAAGTTGCTTGAGGATGTTGGCCTCGCGCTCGAACCGGGCCATCGCGCCTTCGTTGCCGAGTAGGCCGAGCGCAACCAGCTTGAGCGCGACCGGCACAAACTTGTCGGCGTCGCGGTGGAACTTGGCCCAGTAAACGGTCCCCATCGCGCCGCTACCCAACTCGCGCTCGATCTCAAACGGCCCGATCTGCTGACCGATCAGCATGGCGCAACCTCGGTGGCGTAGCCAGAAGTATGTGTGATTCTATCGCCTCTTGCTGGTGATGTGTGCCCAATTCGCGTGTCGCGGGCAGCACTTTCTCGTGTGATAGCTGTGGCCCAGCGAGCAAATAAGCTCGGCCGGTTGCCGCGTGTACTGGGAAGTGTTTCACGGCCCGTTTGAGTCGTCGGATCTGAGCGCATGCTTAAGAGCGCCCCACGGCCGCAAAAGTAGCGATACGCCAAGAAGTCGATGAGAGTGAGCGCTTCACAAACACTGAAAACTTCTACTGAGGTAGCCGGATCGCTATCGGCGGCACACACTCCTGACCAGCGAGAAAGAATCAGTTTCGCTCTCCGCGGGTAGCGGTGCGAAGTACGTCGAATCGATCCGGTCGAAACGGCCGGAGGGTCCCGGGCAGGTCGTCAGCTTTCTGATGGCATGGACTGCGGCTCGCGCGGGGCGCGAGGGTAGTCGCGTCACTTGATTTCTTCAGACGCGAAGCGCGGAACGTGCTTCAGCGCCGCGGAGTTCAGGCAATAGCGGAGGCCGGTCGGCGGCGGACCGTCGG
>JBJSXS010000186.1:0-3451 GCA_046086545.1 Gemmata sp. | reverse complement strand
GGCCCGGCGCCCCGGGCCGCGCGCCCGGGGCGCGCCGCGGCTCCCGCGCAGCGGCCGGAAGAGGCCGAAGGTGAGCTGTCGCGTAGCCACGGTGCCCCGGTCTTAGAACTGAAAGTAAATGAACTTGGTGCCGCTGTCCGGCGCCAGCACCAGCGCGGCGCACAGGCACAGCGCGTACCCCATGCCGAGGACCGGCGCCGGCAGGCGCCGGTAGATCCATCCCCACGCGCCGGACCGCACCAGCCACTGGCACGCGAACAGGAGCACCACCGTGTACCAGAGGCTCCGGTTGTTGAGCGGCAGCACCGCACCGCTCTGGATGTGGAACAGCTTCTCGAACACACCCAGCGCCTTGCCCAGCTCGGGCTGGAACAGCACCCAGCAAAGGCTCACGCAGAGGAACGTGAAGAGGCCGCGCAGCACGGTCCCGGGCACGGTTTCGAGGAACTCGCTCAGCCGCGGGCGGTCCTCACAGAAGCCCTTGAACTGCTTGTGGGCGACCAGCATCAGTCCGTGCGCGAGGCCCCACAGGATGTACCCCCACGCGGCCCCGTGCCACAGCCCGCCCAGCACCATCGTGATGAGCAGGTTGCGGTAGTTGAGCCACCGGGACCCGCGGCTGCCCCCGAGGGGGATGAAGATGTAGTCGCGGAGCCACGTCGAGAGCGAGATGTGCCACCGGTGCCAGAAGTCGCTCACGTTCGTGGCGAGGTACGGCATGTTGAAGTTGTTGATCAGCTTGTAGCCGAGCAGGTGCGCGGCCCCGACCGCCATGAAGGAGTAGCCCGAGAAGTCGCAGTAGATGCGGATCGCGTAGGCCAGTACGGCGAACCACACGGCCACCGTGTTGTACTTCTCGGGGTGCGCGAACACCGGATCGCAGAACAGCGCCATCCGGTCCGCGATCGCCATTTTCATTAACGCGCCGATCAGGAACATTGCCACGCCCACCTGCACCCGGAGCCAGTTCCACCGCTTCTCGCAGCGCGTCTGGGTCAGGAAGTCGCCGGCCCGCACGATCGGTCCGGCGACCAGGTGCGGGAAAAACAGGATGAACAGCAGGAACCGCGGTAGGCTCTTCTCGGCCGGGATCTTCCGCTTGTACACGTCCACGGCGTAGCTGATCGCCTCGAACGTGTAGAACGAGATGCCGAACGGGATGAAGATCGTGAGCGGGTTGAGCTTCTCGTACCCCGGCTCGACGCCGAGCTTCCGCAGCCCGTCGTACAGCTCGTTGAGGAAGAACCCGCGGTACTTGAAGTAGCACAGGATGCCCAGGTTCATGCCGATGCTGGTGTACAGGACCAGCTTGCGGAACCGCGGCCGCTCCGAGGCGCCCATCGCGCGGCCGAACACGTAGTCCGCGAACGTCGTCGCGGTGACCAGGAACGCGAGTTCGTAGCTCCACGCCGCGTAAAAGTGAAAGCTCGCGACCAGCAGGACCCAGATGCGCGCCATCTGAAACCGGCGCGGGATGCTCCAGTACACCAGCAGCACCAGCGCGAAGAACGCGAGGAACGCCTGCGTGTGGAAGAACGGCGCCGGCAACAGGTCGTGCAGCCAGCGGAAGTACGCGAACCCGGACTGGCACGCCGGTTCCGCCGCCGGCGCCGCCGATGCGAGGAGTGGTAGCGACATCTGAACCGTCCCTGGTGATGCGCAGTGCGAATCGGCGGATCGGGCGAACCCGCCGGCGCGGGGACTATAGCCGGGTCGAAAGAAGTTGGTCAACGCGGCTTTTGGGGAGCGGGGGGCGTCAGCCCCGCGAGTTGAAGTACAACGCAAGTGAGTCGCTTTTCACGCGGGGACGCCACGCCCCGCTCGCCAGAAGCAGAGTGAACCTGATGTCCGAGCAGTACGACTACAAAAAGGCCGGCCTCGACCTCGAGAAGTACGAGCAGACCATTTCCGGCATCCAGGGGCACATCGCACGCACGCTGCGCCCGGGGGTGTTCCCGCCGCCGTTCCCGCCGCGCAAGGGCGGTAAGGGCGTCGGCGGGTTCGCCGCCCTTTTCGACCTGAGCGCCGCCGGGAGGTACGCGAACCCCGTTCTCGTCACCTGCACCGACGGGGTCGGCAGCAAGCTGAAGGTCGCGCAACTGATGGGGAAGTTTGACACGGTGGGCGTCGACCTGGTCGCGATGTCCGTGAACGACCTCATCTGCACCGGCGGCGAACCGCTCGTGTTCCTCGACTACCTGGCGATGTCGAAGGACGATCCGCCGCTCACCGCGGAGCTGGTGAAGGGGATCGCGAACGGGTGCCTCGAATCCGGGTGCTCGCTGGTGGGCGGGGAGACCGCGATCCTGCCGGACTTCTACGCGCCCGGCGACTTCGACCTGGCCGGGTTCGCGACGGGCGTGGTCGAGCGCGACAAGGTGATCGACGGCCGCGCGATCCGGACCGGCGACGCGGTCGTCGGCCTCGCGTCCAGCGGCATCCACTCGAACGGCTACAGCCTCGTGCGCAAGGTCGTGTTCGAGGCCGCCGGGCTGAAGGTGACCGACACCGTGCCCGAACTCGGGCGGACCGTGGGCGAAGAGCTGCTCACGCCCACGCGCCTCTACGTGCAGCCGGTCCGCAAGTTGCTCGAGGCGCACGGGAGCGCGGTTCACGGGCTGGCGAACGTCACCGGCGGCGGGCTGCCCGACAACGTGGGCCGCATTCTTCCCCCGGACAAACGGGTTCACATCGCCCGCGGCGCGTGGCCGGTGCCGCCGGTGTTCCCCTGGCTCCAGAGGTGCGGCAACGTCGCGGACGCCGAGATGCTCCGCGTGTTCAACATGGGCGTCGGGTTCGTCGTGATCTGCGCGCCCGCCGCGGCCGACGGCATCGTCCGGGACCTCACGGCGGGTGGGACCGCCGCGTGGCGCATCGGCGAGGTGCGCGACGGCGCCGCGGGCGTGGAGGTCGCGTGAGGGCCCGGCGCCGGCCGCCGACGGGCACGAGGGGCCGCGGGCGGCGCCAGCGGTGAAGGCGAAGACGTGGAACCGCCGGCACGCGGCGCGGCGAATGTACTTGCGCAACACTACCGAGATGGCGGCCCACGATCCTCCGTGGTATACGGGTGTTAAGTAAAAACGCGCGGGCGAACCTTCCTCCCTCTTCGCGCGTCTTTACTTGCACCTTCATCGGAGGAGCCGCGATGTCCGACAACACGTTCCTGGCCAAGTTCGAGGATCGGACCCTCACCCGCGAAGAGTGGACACACGAGGCCCATGTCCGCATGGCGTGGCTGTACGTCACCCGGAGCGGCTCGTACAGGGACGCCCGCAGCAGGGTGCGCGGCGGCATCAAGAAGCTGAACGCGGCGCTCCTCGCGCGCCGGAACGCCCCGTGCGGCGCGACCCGCCCGGCGGAAGTGGACGCGAACGCCGACCCCGCGGCGGAGCCGAGGCCGGTCGGGTTCCACGAGACCATCACCACCGGGTTCCTGCGACTCATCGCGGCC
>JBJSXS010000185.1:0-2457 GCA_046086545.1 Gemmata sp. | reverse complement strand
GCTGGGGCTGACCGTGAGCGAGTTGCGCACGCTCACGCTCGAACGGCTCCTGCCGCGCATGCACGGCAAGCCCGCCACCGACGACGAGTCACGCAAGCTCTTGGAAGAGCGCGCGCAGCTGCCTGAATTGGTCGCGTGGCTGGAGCGGAACGGCGACCGGGCGGCGGAACTGCGCCCGGACGAGGTTCAGGAACTGCTCGACATGCAGGGGCAGGGCGGGCCGCTTGCGAAGCTCGGCGTGGACACTTGCGTGGACATGATCGAGCGCCGGCGGCACCTGGTCTGCCGTGTCAAAGAGATCGCCGGCACCGAGTACTTTGAGTTCCTTGAACAGTTCGTCAAACTAATCCACGAGAAGGTGAAACCCGCCGGGCGTCGGGGGTAGCCCCCGCGTCTTACCAGGTGAGCCTGAGCCCTAAGCGCCGGCACACCCTGGGCTATAGAGACACGACGAATTCGTGCCGCTCACATTCGCGCAACGTGTTCCTTCATTTGTGCTTACGGTTCCTATTGAGGGCTTCAGCCCGCGTTGGTTCCGGCAGTTTTGAGGTCTTCCATCGCGCGGGCGACCGCGAGCGGCAGAACCTTCCGCAACCGGCGGCCGCGGCGCACGTCCGGCCAGTTCTTCAGTAGGTACTCCGCCTGCCGGCTCCCGGTGCGGGCGAAGTACTGGTGCAGCAGCGGGTGGATCCACTCGTAATCGACGTGCGAGCAGTCGATTACGGTGACGCTCTTGCCGTGCAGCTTCGCGGGCACGTCCGTCTCCGGGTCGTAGATGAACAGCTCGCCACCGGTCATGCCGGACCCGATCTCGTTCTCGACCGGACCCAAGATCAGTACGCGGCCGCGGGTCATGTACTCGCACGCGTACTTGCCCGCGGCTTCCGCAACGAGGGTCGCGCCCGAGTTGCGGATCCCGAGCCGGTGCCCGGCGCGCCCGCCGATGAACACCGTGCCGCCGGTCGCGCCGTACCCGACGTTGTTCCCGGCGACGCTCTGAATCTCGCCGCCGTAGTCGCTGATCGTGTAGTCCAGGGTGACCACCACTGTGCCGCCGCTGATGCCCTTGGCGACGCCGTCCTGCGCGAACCCGCGCAGTTCCAGGTCGAGGCCGTTCACGCACCACGCGCCGAAGCTCTGGCCCGCCTCGCCTTCGAGCCGCACCTTGATCTTTCGCCCGTGCGGCATCCCCTCGCGGCCGTACAGCTTCGCGATCTGTCCCGCGACCGTCGCGCCCACGGACCGGTCAGAGTTGCGCACGCGGAACACCAAGTCGGCGTTCTGTGCGGTGTCGATGGCGTCGAAGCTCGCAGCCAAGATGCGGTCGTTGAGGGACCCGGTGATGTCGCACAGGCCGCGGCCGGGTGGCGTCTGCGGGTGCGACTCGGCCAACCGCGACAGGGCCATGTCCGGCTGGATGAACTTCGTCAGGTCGAGCAGCGCCGCCCGCGAGTTCTTGAGGTCGGTGCGTGGCGCCAGCAGGTCGGAGCGGCCGGTGAGGTCGGCGAGGTTGGTGAAGCCCATCTTCGCGAGCAGCGTGCGCGTCTCCTCCGCGACGGCCCGCAGGTACGCCTTCGTGTGCTCCGGGTGGCCCTTGAAGATTTCGGGCGACCCGGTGATCCCGGTGGGGCAGTTCGGGATGTGGCAGCTCTTGCACACGATGCAGCCAACGGACACCATCAGCCCCTGCCCGAAGGTGAACTCGTCCGCCCCGAACAGGGCGTACTTCACCACGTCGAAGCCGTTTTTGATGCCGCCGGCGACACGGAGCCGTACGCTCGTGCGCAGCCCGTTCACCACGAGCGCCTGGTGGGCCTCGGCCAACCCCATCTCGCTCGGCAGGCCGGCGTGCTCCTTGGACGACACCATCGCGGCCCCGGTGCCGCCGTCGATGCCGTCGATCTCGATGATGTCGGCCCCGGCCTTCGCGACTCCGACCGCGATGGTGCCGATGTTCTCAACCGCCACCAGCTTCACCGAAACCGGCGTGCCGGGCTTGGCGGCTTTGAGGTCGTAGATCAGTTGTGCCAGGTCCTCGATGCTGTAGATGTCGTGGTGCGGCGGCGGGCTGATGAGGTCGGTGCCGGGCTTGGCGAACCGGATCTCCGCGATCTCGGACGTCACCTTCTTGCCCATCAACTGCCCGCCCTCGCCGGGTTTCGCGCCCTGCGCCATCTTGAGGGAGATTTCGTCGGTGTTGATCAGGTACTTGGCGTCGACGCCGAACCGCCCGCTGGCGATCTGCCGGATGCGGGAGCGGAACCGGCTTTTCGCGATGTCGCCGCCGATGCTGTACACGTCGGGGTGTGCCGCCCGCTGGGCCCGCACCTTGTCCCAGAACGGCCCGTAGGCGCGCTCGGGGATGTCGTTGCGCCACCGGGCCTCGCCGCCCTCGCCGCTGTTGCTGGTCGCGCCCAGCTCGTTCACCGCGGCGGCGATGGTCATGTGGGACGCGCC
>JBJSXS010000184.1:0-5074 GCA_046086545.1 Gemmata sp. | reverse complement strand
GGCCGGGGCGCTCTGTTGTGGCCGCCCGCGCTCGGCCGGGCCGTCGCTCGGCTCGTAATCGCGTGCGGCGTCCGGTATCAAGAGGGTGCCAGCAGGTCGCCCCCCCTTCGCGAAAGGTTCACCATGCCCGCGCCGCACGTCGAGCACGTCGAGATGACCGGCCACATCGTCGATTCGCTGCTGCTGCCGAAGGTGCTCGACGCGATCCTGTCGCGCGGCGGGCGGTACAACATCGAGACGCTGCGCCTGGGCCAGCGCCAGGACGACCCGAGCTTCGCGCGCATCGAGGTGCGGGCCGGGACCGCGGAGCAGCTCGAGCGCATCCTCGCGGAGGTGCACCCGCACGGCGCGGTGCCGGCCCACACCGGCGACTGTGTCACCGCCGCCGCGGACATGGACGGCGCGTTCCCGGACGGGTTCTACTGCTCCACCAACTTCCGCACGCAGGTGCGGCTGCGGGGCGAGTGGGTGGACGTCGAGGACCAGGAGATGGACTGCGGCGTGGCGGTGGACCCCGAGGGCGGGGCGGCGCGGTGCGTGCCCATGACCGGCGTGAGGCGCGGGGACCGCATCCTGGTGGGCCGCGCCGGGACGCGGGTGCTGCCGCCCGAGGCCGAGATGCGCAAGCGCGACCTGTTCGAGTTCATGGCCGGCCCGGTGTCGAGCGAGCGCCCGAAGGCGGTGAGCGTGCGCGAGGTCGCCGCCGCCATGCGCAAGACCCGCGCCGCGGGCGACAGGGTGCTGGCGGTGCTCGGGCCGGCGGTGGTGCACACCGGCGGCTCGGAGCTGGTCGCGAAGCTGGTGCGCGACGGGCTCGTCAACGTGCTGTTCGCCGGCAACGCCCTCGCGACGCACGACATGGAGCAGGCGCTGTACGGCACCAGCCTCGGCGTCTCGCTCGACAGGGGCCTGCCCACCGACGAGGGGCACGAGCACCACCTGCGGACCATCAACAGCATCCGGCGCGTCGGGGGCATCAGGAAGGCGGTCGAGAGCGGGCGGCTGAAGAGCGGCATCATGTTCGAGTGCGTGACGCGCAACGTGCCGTTCGTGCTGGCCGGGAGCATCAGGGACGACGGCCCGCTCCCGGAGGTGATCACCGACGCGCTGGCGGCGCAGGACGCGATGCGGAAGCTGCTGCCCGGGGTCGGGTTCTGCCTCATGGTCGCGACCACGCTGCACTCGGTCGCGGTCGGCAACCTGCTGCCGGCGTGGGTGAAGGTGGCGTGCGTGGACATCAGCCCGGCGACCGTCACCAAGCTGATGGACCGCGGCAGCGCGCAGACCGTCGGCATCGTGAGCGACGCCGAGCCGTTCCTCCGCGCGCTGGTCGCGGAGACCGCGTCCTGACCCTCTCGGGCGCCGCGGCCGCGGCCGCCCGGCCCTCCTGGCGGCGCGTGGTAAAATAGGAGCGCGCCCGTCTCGGGTCCGCAATCACGGAAGTTTGACATGCCGTCGCGCCCGCGAATCCTGATGTGCCCGCCGGACCACTACGGCATCGAGTACGAGATCAACCCGTGGATGAACCGGTCGCTCGGGGCCGTGCGCGAGCTCGCGTTCGCCCAGTGGGCGGGCCTGCACGCGGCGCTCGTGTCGCTCGGGGTCGAGGTGCCGACGATGACCCCGCAGCCGGGGCTGCCGGACCTCGTGTTCACCGCGAACGCCGGGCTGGTGTTCCACGGCACGTTCCTGAGCAGCCGGTTCCGGCACGAGGTGCGGGCGAAGGAGTCGCCGTTCTTCGACGCGTGGTTCGCAGAACACGGCTTCGAGGTGAAGCACCTGCCCGAGAGCGCGTACCACGAGGGCGCCGGCGACGCGCTGTTCTGCGGCGACACGCTGTTCGCGGGGTACCGCACGCGGTCGGACGCGAACGCGCACCAGTGGGTCGGGAGGGAGCTCGGGGTGCGCGTGCTGCCCCTGGAGCTGGTGAACCCGCGGTTCTACCACCTCGACACCTGCTTCTGCCCGCTGGCACCGGGCGAGGCGCTGTACTTCCCGGGCGCGTTCGACGCGTACGGCCAGCGCGTGCTGAGCGCGCACGTGCCGAGGCTCGTACCGGTCGCGGAAGCGGAGGCGCACCGGTTCGGGTGCAACGCGGTGGTGGTGGGCAGGACGGTGGTTCACAACAGCCGGTGCCCGCGCATGGCCGACGACCTCGCGCGGGCCGGCTACCGCTCGGTGGAGGCGGAACTGGACGAGTTCCTGAAGGCCGGCGGCAGCGCGAAGTGCCTCACGCTGCGGCTCGACGGCGAGGAAGCCGCGGGGTGGAAGACCGGTCCAAAGTGAAACCCTGAACCGGTTCAGTAGTGCAGCGCCAGCCGGGGCGGCGGGCGGTTGCCGCCCCGGGTCAGCGCCCAGCGGAGGGCCGCGGTCAGCACCGCCAGCGCGTTGCACGTCAGCGCCAGGTGCGCCCAGGTGGTCGTCTCGATGTTGAACTTGGCGTACTCCTGCTCCTTCTCGTAGTCGATGCGCTCCAACTCGGACGGGCTGGCCGCGGCCTTGGCCCGCGCGTCGGTGAACTTCTCGTCCACCGTCTGCCGCATGGCCCGCTCCATCCCGAACCCGCGCCACACCTGCGCCAGCGACAGCACCAGGACGAAACTCGCCAGCCCGAGGACGAGCGCCTCCCGGTGCGCCCAGACCTGCGCGAGCTGCGGGTGCCGCTGCGGGTCGGGCGCGTTCGGCCCGCGGTCGGCCCACGCCAGCAGCACCACGGCCACCAGCGCCAGCAGGTACGGCAGCATCAGCAGCCAGTCGGCCCCCATCTTGTCGGCCCACCCGGGCGGGATCGGGATCAGCTTCTCCAGCGTGAAGTTCCGGTACACGCGGCCGATGGCGGCGCGCCACGGCCCCTGCGAGTACACCGCGCTGTTGCCCGCGTAGCAGCCCACCCACGTGAACATCGTGAGTACGAGCGTGAGCAGCAGGAAGACGGCCGGGAGCCACGCGATCACCTTCGGGTCGAAGGTGATGCCGACCGACTTGGTGTACCCGGCGGCCGCGGGCGTTTCGCCCCCGCCCGGCGGCAGGCGCCCGGCGTCCGCGGGCGGCACGTACCCCGGCGGCGCGGCCGGCGGGTGCGGCGCCGGTACCAGCCCCGGCGGGGGCGCGCTGCCCGCCGCGGCCGCGGCCGCGACGGTCGCGGTGTACCGCGCCGGGGTCGGGAACGAGCGCCCGCAGTTCGGGCACGTCGCCTCCTGGCCGGCCGCGTCGTCGGGCACGGTCGCCGCGTTCATACAGTGCGGGCAGATCAGCCGCATGGGTTCCTCCCCTACCAGTGAGATTCCAGCTCTTTGAACGCCGCCGGGAGGTGGTCGAGCAGGTCGGTGGCGGTCAGTGCCGTCTGGCCCAGTGCCGCGGCGCCGAGGTCGCCGGCGCGGCCGTGGACCCACGCCCCGAGGACCGCCGCGTCGAGCGCGCTCAGGCCCTGACCGATCAGCGCCGCGATCACGCCCGTGAGCACGTCGCCGCTGCCCCCGGTGGCCATGCCCGGGTTCCCGGTGCCGTTGCGGTACACCCGTGCGCCGTCGGTCACCAGTGTGGCCGCACCCTTCAGCAGCAGCACGCCCCCGGCCCGCGCGGCGAGCGCGGTGGCCTGCGCTTCGCGTTCCGCATCGCTCTTCGGCGCCGGGCGCCCGGTGAGCCGCGCGAACTCGCCCGGGTGCGGCGTCAGGACGCGCGCCCCGGCGGGCGCAGCGAACGCCGTGCCGAACGGCGACACCGCGAACAGCCCGTCGGCGTCCAGCACGATGTGCGCCGCGCCGGCGCCCGCGAGCAGCCGGCGCACGAACGCGACCGTCGCGTCGGCGCGCCCTAGCCCCGGGCCGATGGCGACCGCGTCCGCGCCGCGGATCAGGTCCAGCACCTCTTCCGCCGTGCCGTCGCCGAACGAGCCGTCGGTGTGCTGGCGGATCGGGAACGTGGTGTACGCCGGGTACGCACCGGCCACCACCGGCAGCACGTCGGCCGGGACCGCCACCTGCACGACGCCCGCGCCGCTCCGCAGCGCCGCGCGCCCGCACAGCACCGCGGCCCCGGACATGCCCAGGCTCCCCGCTACGACCAGCACTTTGCCGTAGGTGCCCTTGTGCCCGTCGCGGGCCCGGCGCGGCAGCCTGGGGATCTCGCGGACTTCCGTCGCGCCCATGAACCGGACCTCGTACGTTCAATACGGTTATACCGGCCGGGGCCGCGCGCGTACATTGGCCCCGCGCGCCACGAGCCGCGTGAAGGCCGCTATACTATGCGGCATCCGACCCTTACCGACACCCGCGCCGCGAAGGCGACCATGCCACCGAATTGGTTGCTCGCGGCAGGCTGCCGCATGGGTCGGCTCCTGATCCGCCGGAAGGCGGACGACCTGACCGACGACGAGTTCGTGTTCCAGCCGGTGCCCGGGGCGAACTCTGCCGCGTGGGTCGTCGGCCACCTCGCTGTCACCGCCCGGCGCGAAGGCGGAACCGCCCGCGCTCTTAGAGTTACGCGCGCTCGGCAACCCGCCGGTGGTGTGGTCCCATTAACCAGCCCGATCCCGCCCCTCTTGACCCGAACGCAACAACCGTTGCCAAGAGAGAGCCGTCGAGCGGCGCGCCCGTGTCGCCGGCCGGCGCCGTGCCGGGGTACGAGCTCCTGGGCGAACTCGGTCGCGGCGGCCGAGCCGATCATGTAGGTGTTCGCGACCCTCGCCGCGCTTCCGTTCTTGACGCCAGGTAGCGGGCTGTGGGGCGGGTGCCACGCGTTCGATTCCGCCCGCGCCGGCTCGCCCGCGCGAAGTGACCGCGGTCACGCGTACTTCCGGTACTCGGACTTGAACCGCTCGGCCAAGTCCTTCGCCTTCGCGTCGGAGGCGGCCTTGTCGGTCTATGCGTCGCGCGGGCGCAGCACGGTGTCCGGCACGCCCGGGCACGTTTGCGGGACGGCGAGGCCGAACACCGGGTCCGGGCTGAAAGGCACGTCCTTGAGCTGCCCGGTGAGCGCGGCCCGCAGGAGCGCACGGGTGTGCGGGAGGCTCATCCGCTTGCCGACGCAGAACGGCCCGCCGGTCCACCAGGTGTTCGGCCTCGCCGTCCCGCAA
>JBJSXS010000183.1:0-2169 GCA_046086545.1 Gemmata sp. | reverse complement strand
CACGCCGAAGATCAACAAGGACACCGGCCGCGACCACCACCCCGGCGTGTTCAGCTGCCTCTTCGCCGGGGGCGGCGTGAAGGGCGGCCAGGTGATCGGCTCGTCCGACGAAGACGCGATGCAGCCAAAAGACCGCCCGGTGAAGGTCAGTCACCTGCACGCGTCGATCTGCCACGCGCTGGGCATCGACCCGAACAAGGAAGTGATGACCCCCCTCCAGCGGCCGATGAAGCTGGTGGACAACGGCAAGCCGGTCGACGAACTCTTCTCCTGATGACTCTCGGTTAGCCCTTCGGGCCGCGGGAAATACCCGCGGCCCGAACTCGTTGATGGACTCACCTCGGACCGCGGTCGATTCACCTCAAGAGTGCCCGGGCACCGCGTGCGGCTTCTGCCGCTCATCCAGCAATTTCGACTCGCCCGCGCTTGGCTCAAGCTCAACTGCAGTAGCGCGCTGTCGAGGGGGTGCGGGTTCGCGGCACGAAAATGGCGAGCCGTCTCGCCGGGCAGCGCGAGAAGCCATGTCAGGGCCACCTTCGCGTCCGACACGCGTGCCGGGCAGGACACGGTAAACGACTCCACCACGAAACGATCCTTGCCGTAAAACAGTTTGTGCGCGAAGTCATCGGTCTCGACGCGGATAGCACTACAGCGCGGCCTTACATGACGCGTCTATGCCGCCGTTTTATTGGAGCTTTTCCTGACTCCCGTGCAAGGTGCGCGCGGTCGTATTAGCCTGTGTCGTTCCTACAGATTCCCGAAATGAATGCGACCCGCGAGAGCCAAGCGGGGCAACCGAACCACGAAATGTGAAGCAGCTCACGACGCTTAACGAACTCAACCGCCTGATGCGGTCTCTGATGAAGTCCGCACTCGACCTCACGTTCAGCACCCAATTGGACGGGCACCTCTGACGCCGCCTTCCGTTAGCTCTTCACCCCGCCGGCTTAATCGCTGTTGGAAACCTGCGGCACCCAGGACGGGCGCCCGGTCCTCGGCCAGACGCTCGCACCGACGGGTGACTCACCGCCGGAGGTCGGCCAGCAGGTCGAACGTGTCGTTCGCCACCGCCTCCCGGCCAAGTGCCAAGAACGGCTCGATCGGCTGCAACTGCGCTGTTCACGGCGGCAGTAAGTGGAGCCAGACGTTCGCCGAGACGGCCAGCCGCTTGGCCGCGTGACACCCGGCCTTGTCCACCTCCAGCACCTTCTTCTGCGCAGGGTCGGGGCGGGCGGAGAATGCCGCCCGGGGCCGGCAATCCGCTCGACGTTCACCGTCGGCAGGATGGTCGTGAACGTTTCCACGTTGGCAGGCCTGGCGAACCCATATCCGTCAAGACACTTGCAGTTGGTCCGCCCGCAGGTGAGCGACCGATACCCCCTGAGCCAGCAGACCACGTGGGCGATCGGTTTGAGCCCGAGCCGCGCCGCCAACCCCGGCCCACACCTCGACGGCTCGGCCGGGTTTGCGGCCCGCTACCGCCCCGCAGTGACAGTTTTTTCCATGCCCGGCAGCTCGGGGTGTCGATGTACGGGCCTCGTGCAGTCGCGGCGTCAGCTTCGGGTCGGTCCCGTGCCCCTTCCGCCGGACGGCTGCCCCGTCTTGGCCGTGATCATTTCAACGGTGGAGGACGGACCGAAACCTCTCGGGCGACGGCCCGATCAGTTCGGCCACCTGTGCCGGAGCGCGGGGCGTTTCCCTCCGGGAGAGCAACCTGAGGGCGTGCCAGCGGGGCTTATCCACCGGTTGCCGGCATGACCGGTATCGGGTGGCTTAAACAGCCGACCGGCAGGTGCCAGACGAACCGGCAGACGTGCTATCGGTCTCCCTCCCCCGACTCCTGGTTGCGAAGTCGGAGAGGGCAATAAACAGCAGTCGGTATCACGCTTCCACTTGCTCAAACTCAGAGTAGTTCAGGCCGCGCCGATATTGCCAGCAGGCCAGCGTTCGGGTAGCGTTTTGTGCTGCTGCCCTCTTCCCCATCGGAACGCTGCCAAAATGAAACAGTTCGCACTCGGGCTACTCACGGCCGCCGCGCTGGGCGGCGTCCTCGCACTGTCGCGCTCCGGGGCCGCGCCGGATAAGCTGCGCGGCGGCGACGACGCCGGCGCGCTCAAAATCGAGAGCGACGCGAAGAACCCCTGGACCTCGCTCAAGCTCAACAACGAC
>JBJSXS010000182.1:0-3284 GCA_046086545.1 Gemmata sp. | reverse complement strand
ACCTGCTCGAGTCGCACCTGCGCGCCGCGGAACAGGACCAACGGGAGAGCGGCCGATGATTCGGGTCGTCGCGCCGAGCCGGCTGCACTTCGGGCTGTTCCGCGTGCCCACGGCGGGCGAGCCGGGCGGCGCCCGCGCGTTCGGCGGGGTGGGCCTGATGGTCGAGCACCCGGGCCTGGTCGTCACCGTGCGGCCCGCCGAGTCCTGGCAGGTCGAGGGCGCGCTGGCGAGCCGCGCGCAGGCGTTCGCCATGCGGTTCATGCTGTCGCTGCCGGAGGAGCGGCGGCGCCCGTTTCAAGTGCTGGTCGAGCGGTGCCCGGCGGAGCACACCGGGCTCGGGGTCGGCACACAACTCGGCCTCGCGGTGGCGAAGGCGCTGGCGGTCGCGGTCGGAGAGGAGGGGCTGCTCGCCCCAGACCTCGCCGCCCGCGTGGGCCGCGGCGAGCGGTCCGCGATCGGCGTTCACGGGTTCGGGCGGGGCGGGCTGCTGGTGGACGCGGGCAAGGCGCCCGGCGAGGCGGTGTCGCCGCTGCTCGCGCACGTCGCGCTGCCGGACCCGTGGCGCGTCGTGGTGTTCACGCCGGGCGCCGCGGGGCACTGGCACGGCCCGGCCGAGCGGCGCGCGTTCGCGACCGCGCACGGCGGAGCCCCCGACGACCTCAGGCACCTGGCGGTGGAGGTCATGCTGCCCGCGGCCCGGGCCGGCGACCTCGACGCGTTCGGCGACGCCCTGCACGAGTACAACCGGAAGGCCGGGGCGCCGTTCGCGGCCGCCCAGGGCGGCGACTACGCGTCGCCCGAGGTCGCAACGCTGATCGCCGACCTGCGGGCGGCCGGCGCGCGGGGGGTGACCCAGAGCTCGTGGGGGCCGGCGGTGGCCGCGGTGGTCTGCGACCGTGACGCCGCGCTGTCACTGCTCCTGCGGTTCCGCGCGCGCGTCCCGTGCTTCGTCACCCGCCCGGCGCTCGGGCACCGGGCCGAGCGCGCCTGACGCGTGCGGTGACGCCGCGCGGCGTGCGGGTCAACAACATGGTGGGTGGGCGCGGCGCCGGCGTCCGAAGCGTTTCTCGGCCGCACATCCAGCCGAGCCCTGTAGGAAAAGGGAAGCGGGCCGATGTCTCAGCGGCCGGTGCGGGGTGACGGGCCCGGCCCGCGCTGCCGCTCCCGCGGTTGACTGGCTGAGGCAGGTCCGGCCGTCACGTCGCGACGCTCGCCTTCGACAACTCGCCCGGCCCCTCACACAGCCAGTTCGCGGCCTGGCACCGCTCGTGCGCGGTGCTGCGCGCGCGGGCAAGGTCGGCCGGGGCGGCACGGTCGATGCGGTGGCCGCCGACCGCGAGGTCCCCGTCCACGAGCGGCAGGCCGGTGAGGTCGAGCGGGCCGACCGCGCGCGCCCGGGCGAACGCGGGGAAGTCCATCGCGCCAGGGCTCTCTCGGAAATGGCGCACCCGCCAGTGCCGTGCAAACAGCCGGGCCCGCAGCGATTCGACTTCCGCGCGGGGCCGCAACGCGGGAGCCGCCAAGAGGTCGCGGGCCGCGCCGACGTCGAGGATGCCGAGGGCCGCCCACAGCGCGTTCGGCTGGACCAACTCGTCGTGCGGCGGGAGGTCGGCGCGCTTGAGCGCCCACGCCAGCACCGCTAGCGCTTCGAGCCGCCAGGTCGCCTTCGTCAGCTGCCGCGAGTCGAGGCAACCCGGAGGGGCGCTCACCGCCGCGCGCTCCGCCGGCTCGAACTCGGCGTCCAGATCCAGGTCGCGCGCCCACGCGAGCAGGTCCGCGTAGGTCGTCTGCACATGCGCCGCGGTGGGGTCGCTCTGCTCCAGAACGGCCCGGGCGGTGACCGCGACCAGCGCCAGCGCGCGCCGGGCCACGCGTGCCGCGGTCGGCGGGTCCGGGCCTTCGCGCGCTGGTTGTGCAGGGGCAGTAACCGGTGCCGCGGTGACCTGGGGTGCGACCGGCGCGGTTTCAGCCGGCGCCGCCTGTTGGGGCCACACCGCGTCCGGGTCGTCCGGGCCCTCGGCCCCGGTGCCGAACAGGATCCGCCCGCTCGCGTCGCGCAACGCCGCCGGCGTGAACAATATCCCGTCTAGCAGTTTCGTGACTTCGAACAGGAGTTGTACGCGAGGGTCGCCCGGGGCGTCGAAGTCAGGCCCGAACTCCGTCGCGAGTACGAGCTTGAACGTGCCCGGGAGATGGAGGGCGCGCCCCTTGTTCGGCCCCTCCGGGAACAGGGCTAGGTACGCGCGCATCCCGTCCATCTGCTGCGACCAGTACGGTTCGGAGCAGTAATCGGGCCTGTACAGGAACACCAGCGTTCGTGCCGACTGGACGCGCCCGTAGGTGACGACGGCCCGGCGCCAGTCGTCGTCGGGGCCGTCGACGGACACCTCCGGGGCCCGCGCGCGGAGCAACTTAACGATGCCGGCGAGGTCCGTGTGCCGGCTGAACACGTTGATGGCTTCGCGTGGCATGGCCGCCATTCTAGTGGCCGCGGCCCGGTTTCGAGAGCGGCCGACACGCAACCCGTGCCGCCGCTCTCAAAACCCGTCCCGGCGGGCGGCGGTCACCCGTGCAGCCCGGGGACCGGTGCGTACTCGGACATGGTGAGCAGCTCGCGGCTCACCCCGCGCGTGACGCGCAACTTGCCCACGTCGAACAGCGTGTGCATGATGGTGCCGATCACGTTCGGGATGCGGACGGGGTCGCTGTTCGGGTCGCCGCCGTTGGCCGACGAGCGCCCGATGACCGCCCCTTCGGGCAACCCACCGCCCGCGAGCAGCAGCGGGCCGAGGTTGCCCCAGTGGTCGCGGCCGCCCTTGCCGTTGATCTTCGGCGTGCGGCCCATTTCCCCGCAAACCACCAGCAGAATCTTGTCTTCCAGGCCGCGCTCGCGCAGGTCCGTGAGGAAGGTGCTCACCGCGTGGTCGAGCGGCGGGGCCATGTACCCCATGCCCTCCGTCATCGTCGCGTTGTTGCTGTCGGCGTGCATGTCCCACACGAAGTTCGTCGTGACCGTGACGAACCCGGCGCCGCGCTCGCACAGGCGCCGGGCGAGCAGCATCAACTTGCCGAGCGTCTTCGCGTTGTCGGTGTAGTGCTTCCAGTTGTTCCACTTCTTGTCGATCTTGGTCACGTCGTACAGCTTCGCGGTGTCGTACCGCTCGACGGTCTTCGCGTCCTCCTTCGAGATGTCGAACGCCTCGCCCACGCCGCCGAGGAGGATGCTGAACGCCTTTTGCCGCGCCGCGTCAACCGAGCCGCCCTCGGCCTCGAACCCGCGCTTG
>JBJSXS010000181.1:0-3839 GCA_046086545.1 Gemmata sp. | reverse complement strand
GCCGCCGCCGCCGTCGCGTCGAGCGGGCCGATCCTGCTGGGCACCACCCGCAAGGCCGAAGAGAAGAACCCCGTCATCGGCGTGGACGGGCACAAGTACGAGTGCGTCCACAACTGGGGGGAACTGCCCGGCGAGTTCGAGTGGCAGACCACGCACAACGTCGCGCTCGACGCGGCCGGCAACGTGTACGTCACCCACCAGGGCCTGGCCAAGAAGAAGGGCATGGACACGGTGTTCGTGTTCGATCCGAAGGGGAAGTACGTCCGCTCGTTCGGCAAGGACTGGCACGGGGGAGGGCACGGCGTCGAGATCCGCAAGGAGGGGAGCGAGGAGTTCATCTACTTCTCGAACACCTGGACCCCGAACAAGAAGCTGGTGAAGACCAACCTGAAGGGCGAAGAGGTGTGGGCGAAAGGGCGACCGGAGTGCAAGGAGTACGAACCGCGACCCGACGCCAAGGACGCGACGAAGACCGTCACCCCCGCGTACAACCCGACCAACATCTGCTGGCTGCCCGACGGCGGGTTCAACGTCGGTGACGGCTACGGCTCCAACTACATGCTGAACTACGACAAGGACGGCAAGCTCACCAAAGTGTTCGGCGGGGGCGGCGCCGAGAAGGGCAAGTTGCGCACCCCCCACGGACAGTGGCTCGACGACCGCGACAAGAGCAAGCCGGCACTTGTGGTGTGCGACCGCGCGAACGCCCGCCTGCAGCGGTTCGCGCTCGACGGCACCGTGATCGACGCGACCGAGAGCGGCAAGGTGGTGCTGTTCCCGGCGCACGCGAAGACCCGCGGCGACGTGCTGCTGGTGCCCGACCTGCACGCCCGGGTCAGCCTCTTCGACAAGGACAACAAGGTGATCGCGCACCTGGGCGACGACCCCGAGTGGCGCAAGAAGGTGCTGGACGGGTTCAAGGTCCGTGGCCAGCCGAAGGAGTGGCAGGCGGGCAAGTTCGTTCACCCGCACGACGCCGCCTTCGACAGGGAGGGCAACATCTTCGTGGTCGAGTGGGTCAGCACCGGCCGCGTCACGATGTTGCGCAAGGTTTGAGCGCCGGCGCAGGTTTGAGAACGATCGGGTAGATGCCGAGCCCGACCGTGCTACCGGCACTCGCACCCACGCTGATTACCGCCGGAGTACGAAGCGGCCGCTGTCACGGCGGCTGCTGAAGTTCGCGTCGAACGCGCCGTCACTCGCCGTGGCGGTGGTGCGGAACGTGCCGAACGGCCCCAACCGCTTTTCCGCGTTCAGCAGCGCGACGCCGTCGCCGGTGGAAACCACGTCCATCGTCGTGGTGTACATGAACGGGACGACGACCGCGAACCGCCCGCGGTAGGTCACCTTGTAGGTGTCGGCGTCGATCTGGCGGAACCGCGCGTGCAGCGGCCCGGTGTGACCGTTCGTGTCGCTCGCCCAGTAGCCCGACCACTTGCCCGACAGCGCGGGCGGTTGGGCCAGGCTCAGCGACGGCACGGCACACAAAACAACGAGTGCGAACACCCGGCGCATCGGAATTCCCCCTGTAGCGTTTGGCGAATGTGGGTAATGTGCCGCGCGGCCGGCGTACGTGTCCACAGCTTTCTTGTTTCAATTCGGGCAGTTCGCGGGCGCCGTGCGCGTTGCGCCGGTTGCGCCCAACGGGGAGGTTAACATGCGTCACCTGTTCGCCGCGCTGGCGGTGCTGCTCCCGACGGCCGGGTTCGCCGCGGAGCCCGAGAAGGTCGATCTCTACGAGGCCGGCAAGGGCGGATACGCGATCTACCGCATACCCGGGGTCGTGGTCACCAAGAGCGGCACAGTGCTCGCTTACTGCGAGGCCCGCAAGACCGGGAGCGACTGGGGCACCATCGACCTCCTCTTGCGGCGCAGCACCGACGGGGGGAAAACCTGGGGCGAACCGAAGAAGATCGCCGACGTTCCCGAGGTGAAGGCGCGCCACCCCGTCGCGATCGCGAAGAAACTCGGGAAGCCGGACGACCTCACCTACAACAACCCGGTGATGATCGCCGACAGGTCCGGGGCCGTTCACTTCCTCTTCTGCATCGAGTACATGCGGTGCTTCTACTCGCGCTCCGACGACGACGGCGGGACGTGGAGCAAGCCCGCCGAGATAACCGCGAGCGCGTTCGACCCGCTCAAGAAGGCGCACGACTGGAAGGTGCTCGCGACCGGCCCCGGGCACGGCATCCAGTTGAAGGGCGGGCGCCTGGTGGTGCCCGTTTGGCTGTCGCTCGCAACCGGCGGCAACGGGCACGGGGACAGCGTGTCCGCGACGGTCTACAGCGACGACGGCGGCAAGACGTGGAAGCCCGGCGAGGTCGCGGTGCCCAACGCGGGCGAGTTCGCAAGCCCCAACGAGTGCTGTGTGGCGGAACTGTCCGACGGGCGCGTGATGCTCAACGCCCGCAGCCCCTCGAAGGCGAACCGGCGGCTCGTGACGATCAGCCCCGACGGGGCGACGAGGTGGAGCAGGCCGGCGTTCGACGACGCGCTGCCGGAACCGATCTGCATGGGCTCGCTGCTCGCGGTCCCGGGGGACAAGCCCGTGCTGCTCTTCAGCAACCCCGACAACTTACAGAAGGGCGGTAAGGACGGCGCGCCGGGCACCGGCCGCGACCGCAAGAACGTCTCCATCCGGCTCAGCGAAAACGACGGCCACACGTGGACCGCGAAGCGCGCGGTGGAACCCGGCCTCAGCGCGTACTCGGACCTCGCGCTCGCGAAGGACGGCACCGTGCTGCTGCTGTACGAGCGTGCCGGCGACAAGGGACAAGGGTACGGCAAGCTGACGCTCGCGCGCGTCCCGCTCGCCTGGGTGAGGGATAAGTAGATGGCGCGCCCCGCCCGAACCGGCGGGGCTCTGAAAGTTGCGTTGCGTTTGTGCTGCGGGCACGCTTGCACTTGCAAGCGGGGCTCGCCTACTTGCCCACCCATTTCACGACGGTCGGTCCGGGCACCGCCATCTTCACCACCATCTGGAGCGTTGAGCCTTTGTTCTCGGGCTTCGGCGGCTCCTTCTTGTCGTCTGCGCGAGACGGCCGCCGCGGGCTCAGCGGTCGCGCCTTCGCCCGGCGCTCGGGGTTCCCGCCGGCGCCCGCAGGCGCGTCGAGGCTGAGGGTCAGCGCCGCCATGCCGACCACCGCCCCGTACTTGTTCAGCATCGGCGCGCCGCTCGACCCGCTCGCGTACTCCGCGGTCACGCCCATCCACCTCTCGGCATTCCCGTCTTCGTTCTTGTTGGTGCTGTACCGGGTGACGTGCCCTTGGGTGAACAGGTAGAACAGGTCGCCCGGGTGGCTCACCAGCCCGACCCACGCGCCGACCTCGGCGTAATCCGTCGCGACCGGCAGCGGCTTCAGCCCTTTGGCCGAGATGCGGAACACCGCGACGTCGGCGGTCTTGTCGCCGCCGAGGAAGTCCGTCACGGGGTACACGTTGCCGTCGCGGTCGGCCGCGCCGAACACCTCGGCGTCCTTGAGGTCATCGAACACGTGCCAGTTGGTGACCAGCACCCCGTCGCCGGTGGCGCACCACGCGGTGGCGTAGGTACCGCTCTCCCAGTTCCCCTTGTTGTCCGGGTACACACTGCCGACGATGAAGACACTCGGGGCGGCCTGCTTGTACACCTCTTCGGGCGTCAGCGCCTTGTCCCCGGGCCTGGCAAGGGCGACCTTCGCCGGCGCGGACTTCATCTTGGACAACAACTTCTTGTGCGCGAGCGGCTTGTTGGCCCTCGCCAGTTCCTCGATCTTGTCGTACAGGTCCTTGTAAACCTTGTCGTCGTCCACGAACCGCGGCGGCTCGGCCGGGGCAGCGGCGGCGAGCGCGCCGGC
>JBJSXS010000180.1:0-3213 GCA_046086545.1 Gemmata sp. | reverse complement strand
CATCGACCTGCTCATCGGGCCCAAGGACGGCCCGGTCGGCGCGGCGTTCGCCAACGCCCTCGCCTCGCAGACCGCCGGGCACACCAACCTGCTGGCCGTCGTGAGCCCGAACATCCCGGCCAAGCCGGCCACCGTCACCATCACCAAGGTGACGATGAAGAAGGGCGCCCAGGTCATGCAGATGTTCGGCCCGGCCCAGGCGGCCGTCGCCCGCGCGGTCGTGGACAGCATGGTCGAGGGCGTGCTGCCCAAGGACAAGGCCGAGGACTGGGTGATCGTGTGCGGCGTGTTCATCGCCCCCAGCGCCAACGACAACAAGAAGATCTACAAGAACAATTACGAGGCCGTGAAACTGGCCGTCCGCAACGCGATGAAGAAGTCGCCGAGCATCGACGAGATCATCGCCAAGAAGGAAACCAAGCACCCGTTCGAGTGAGCCGCCTCCGCCGAGAAGGGGTGAACGGGAGAACGGGAGAACGGGTGCGAACCCGTCAGCCCGCTCCCCTTCACCCCTTCTCCCTTTCACCCCTTCGGGTTTCGACCATGTCCGACAAAGCCACCATCCTCGTTCAGCTCGACACGGACCCGCTCCCGAGTGTGTTCGACCGCGTGGTCGCGGTGGACGCGGGCGCGCAGCACGTGTTCAGCTACGGGGGCGTCACCCCGCAGAACGCGGTCGCACTCGTTCACGGGTGCATCTTCACCCGCGGCAGCAAGGACCTGTCGCGCACGGCCATCTTCGTCGGCGGCAGCGACGTGACCGCGGGCGAAGCGGTGTTCGCCGAGGTCCGCAGGGCCCTCATCCCACAGTACGGGCTCAGCGTGTCGGTGATGCTCGACTCGAACGGCTCGAACACGACCGCCGCGGCCGCCGTGCGCGCCGCCGGCCGGCACCTCGATCTGAGCAAGGCGAAGTCGCTCGTGCTGGGCGGGACCGGACCGGTGGGGCAGCGGGTCGCGCGGCTGCTCGCGCGCGCCGGCGGGAGCGTGCGCCTCGGCTCGCGCCAGAAGGACCGCGCCGAGGCGGTGTGCAAGGCGATCCGCGCCCAGGTGCCCGGCACCGACATCGAGGCGGTGAGCGTGGGGTCCAGTTCGGACGCGCCCGCCGCGCTCGACGGGCGCGGGCTGGTGGTAGCTGCCGGAGCGGCGGGCGCGGTGCTGCTGCCCAAAAAGTTGCGCCTCGGGGCGGCGGCGCTGAAGGTCGCCATCGACCTGAACGGGGTGCCCCCGGCGGGCATCGAGGGCGTCGAACTGAACGACAAGGCCGCGGACCGCGACGGGCAACTCTGTTACGGCGCGCTCGGCGTCGGCGGCACCAAGATGAAGGTTCACCGCGCCGCGATCAGACGCCTGTTTGAATCGAACAACACTGTTCTGGACGCGGAAGAGGCGTACGCGCTGGCGCTCCAGCTGCCGTGACGCGGCCGCGGCGCCCGTGTTGCGCCCGGGCGCGGGCGGCCGACGCGTACATCGCGTGTGTCGGTGACGGTGACCGATTCCGCCGGCCGCTCGGCGGCCCCCCAACGCCGGGGCGGGGCGGCGACCGAGCGACAACCACCGGCTCGTGCCACGCGCGCGAGCGCGGCGCCTCGGGCGGGCCGCGAGACGCATGTACACGCTCACCCCGGCGCCGGCGGTTCTCGGGCCCGGACCGGGCGGGTTCCCCCGGCCGCGCTAGCCTGCGTGCCGGGTCCGCTGCACCTGATACACTGGCCCCCATGCCCCGCGTCGCCGGGTGCGACCCCGGAACATCGTCGCTCGACATCCTGGCGCTCGAAGACGGGCGCGTCGTCGGCCAGACGCGCATCGACCCGGGCGAGCTGCGCGCCGACCCGACCTTGCCCGCGCGGTGGCTCCGCGAGCAGGGGCCGTTCGACCTCATCGCCGGCCCCTCGGGGTACGGCCTGCCGCTCACGCCCGCGAGCGACTGCCCGGACGCGGGGCTCGCACTCATGTCCCTCGTGCGACCCGACGAGCGCGGCGCGGGGGGCGTCGGCGGGTTCTCGGCAACGGTCCGCGCGCTGCGGGACAGCGGCCTGCCTGTCGTGTTCCTGCCCGGGGTGATTCACCTCCCGACCGTGCCCGCGCACCGGAAGCTCAACCGCGTCGACCTGGGCACCGCGGACAAGCTGTGCGTCGCGGCGCTGGCGCTCGCGCAGCACAACCGGGACGAACCGGCCCTCGTGGTGGAGTTCGGGTCGGCGTTCACGGCACTCGTCGTGCTGAGCGACCGGCAGATCGTGGACGGCCTCGGCGGGACGTGCGGCCCGCCCGGGCCGCGCAGCGGCGGCGGGTGGGACGGCGAGACCGCGTACCTGCTGTCGCCGCTGGCGAAGGCCGACCTGTTTCGGGGCGGAATCGCCGACGTCGCCGACCGCGCGGTTGCCCGGGCCGCCTTTCGGGAGTCTGTCGCCAAGAACGTGGCCGGGCTGCTCAACGTCCACGGGTTTCGGGACGTGTACTGCGGCGGCACGCTGTTCCGCACGGACCCCGACCTGGCGCGGCAGGCGCTCGGCGCGGGGCCGGCGGGTTCCTGCCGGCTGCACGACACGGGGGACCTGCCCGGCGCGTGGGTGAAGCACGCGGCGCAGGGCGCGGCGCTGATCGCCGACGGGCTGTGCGGCGGCACGTTTGCGCCGCTCGTCGACTGGCTGCAGTTGCGCGCGGCGAGGGGCACCGTGCTCGACTGGCTCACGCACCCCCGCGCGGCGGCGGTGCGGGGGTGGTTCGCGTGACCTCGGCCGCGCGCTGCTCGACCACCTCGATGAGCAGCGGGTGCCGCCCGAGCGGCCGGGCCAGCGCGAACCGCACGGCGGGGAACGTCGCGCTCAGTTCGTCCCGCGCGGCGGTCAGATCTTCGGCCACGTGAATGCCGGGCGACAGGAAGTACGGCACCAGGATCACGTCGGTCGCGCCGGCTTCGGCGCACCGCGCCCCGCCGGCCGCGATGCTCGGTTCGGCCAGTTCGAGGTACGCGACCGCCACGATGGGGTACTGCCCGCGGGCGCGAAGGGCGGCGGCGACGAACTCCAGATCGGCGTTCGCCTCCGGCCGGCGGCTCCCGTGGGCGATGAGCAACAGTGCCGTTGGCAAGGGACCCCCCCTCAACAGGATCGAGAGCCGGTCACGGCCCGCGCCTCGCTCCCGTTCACGGGGACGCGGCGCTACCCCTATACTAGCCGCATGATCGGCGCGCGGGTGGGGAACTGGTAC
>JBJSXS010000179.1:0-5265 GCA_046086545.1 Gemmata sp. | reverse complement strand
CCGCGGCACGGGTTCAACGGGCGGCGGCCCGCGGCCCGTTGTGCGGTTCGTTCTGCGCTTTTCGTGGCCGCACTCGTTCGGCTCGAATGCTCACTTCACCAGTTCGTTGAGCGTGTAGTACGCTTCCGCGTGGAGCGGCGGGGTGCCGTCCTTCGCCTTCGGCCCATCGACGCGGAAGTCGTACACGCGGCCCTTCTTCAGCCCGGACACCGGGACCGTGAGCGTCAGGCCGTCCTTCGAGAGCGTGGCGGCGCCGACGGTTTCGGCCCGCGTGTCCACCTCGGGGCCGCCGTAGTTGCTCAGGTACTGGTACGTGTACGAACTGACCGACACCGGGCGCCGGCCGAGCGTGTCCGGGTCCACCGGCTTTGTGAACGTCAGCGCGAAGCCCTCCTTCGTCAGGCCGATGTGGTGAACCTCGAACGGCTCGACTCCGGTGTACGTGAGGCGCTGGAGGCCGTAGGGCTTGCCGCCGAGCGAGCCCCACCCGCGGTTGGTCTGGCCCGCGAACAGGCTGGTGCCGTCCGGGCTGAACGCGATCCGGTTGACCCCGCACTGGAACCCGCTGCGGAACGGGAAGCACGCGCCCTGGTACACGCCGTTCACCTTCTCCAGCGCGACCCGCATGATGACCGAGTTGGTCTGGTCGCCGACGAAGCACTGCCCCGCGAACGGCCCGAACTTCCCGCCGGTCGTGTCCCAGACCGGTTCCGTGACCGACTTGCCCATCCGCCCGTAGGGGAACCAGATGCACGGCGGTTCGAGGTCGGGGTACACCGGCGCCGGGCGCACCCACGGGATGGTGCGCGCGAGGTCGTTCCACTTCTTCAGCGCCGGCTGCGTCCCGTCGTACCACATGCCGCTGTTCACCTTATCGGGCACCTTGCCCGCGAACGGCGAATCCTTGACCCACCGCAAGCCGGCCTGGTGCCCGTAGAACTTCCCCTTCTGGAGGTGGTGCATCTTGTTCGTGACGACCCACTCCCCTTGGTTGTCGCAATAGAACAGCTCGCCGTCCGGCGCGAAGTTGATCCCGTTGGGGGAGCGCAGCCCGTAGGCGAACGGCTCCATCTTGCCGTCGGGCGACACCTTCACGCACCACCCGCGCCAGGGGGCTTTCGCCTGGTGCCCGCCGCCGAACCCGACGTTCAGCGTGACGTAGAAGTTCCCCTGCTTGTCGCGCGCGGGGCCGAACGCGAACTCGTGGTAGTCGCCGCTCACGCCCCACTTGTCGCACACCGTCTGGAACTCGTCGGCTTTCCCGTCGCCGTCGCTGTCCGTGAGTTTGGTTAGCTCCGGGCGCTGCACGACGTACACGACGTTGTTGGACTCGACGTACAGCCCGAGCGCCTCGTGCAGCCCGGTGGCGAAGCGCGTCATCTTCACGTCGGCCGGGTTCTCGGCGAGCGGGTTGTCGATGAGCCACACCTCCCCGCGGCGCGTGCAGGCGAGCAGCTTGCCGTCGGGCCGGAACGCCAGCCCGCCCGCCTCCAGCACGCAGTCCTGCGGGAGCGGAATGGTGGTCATCTTGTACGACCCGGCCTCGTTCTTCGCGGCGGCCCCGACCGCCTCCACGACGCCCTTCGGCGGGAAGTCGCGGTCGAGCCGCTTGCGGATCGTCTCGGGCACGGAGTCCGGCAGCTCCGGGTTCACGTACACGGCCCAGTCGCCGGCCTCCTGGCAGACTTTGACGAGCAGCTCGTTGGTGCCCGCCTTGACGTCCGCGGTGACCATCTCCTGGTCCGGGGCGGCCGGGCGGACGTGCGCCTCGTGCAGCAGGCGCTTGCCGTTCACGAACACGCTGATGGTGTCGTCGCTGCCGAACGAGATCGGCATCTTGTACGCCTTCGGCGACTCGAACTTGTGGTACAGGTACACGACCGCGTTGGTCCGCACGTCGGGGAACAGTTTCTGCAGGTCCGCCACCTTGCCGAGCGCGAACGTGTCGTACTCCTTCCACGTCACCTTGCGGTCGCCCTTGCCGGCGTAGGTCGCGGTCAGCTCGACCTTCTTCTCGGGCGGGTACGCGAAGTCGAACCCGGCCTTGTCGGTGTTGTCGAACGGCCCGGCGTAGTGCCACTTCCCCTCCAGGTTCGGCAGCCCGTGCGACTTGAGCGTCGCGCGCGCGCTGTCGGGCCGGTTGCCCTTGTTCACGTACTCGCCGGTCGGCTCCTTCGCGGGCTGCGCGGCCGGCGTGAACGAGCCAGGGGGCACGAGCGCGACGGCGACGGACAGCGTGGCGGTCAGCAGTGCGCAGAGGCGGGTCATTGCGGCTCCGGGCATGGCGGGAGGGGCGCTAGTGTAGGGCCTAAAGTCTAACCGCTCAGAACTGGTTCCACAACCGCGCGAATTCGGCGGCGAATGCGGCGACCAGGCCGGCGTCGGCGGTGTCGGTCAGGTTCTCGAAGTTCAGGTCCGCCGCGCCGCGCGTCCAGTTGTAGCTGCCGTTGATGAGCCGCGCGCCGTCGAAGATCGCGAACTTGTGGTGCATGTGGCCGTTTAGGCCCGGTTCGTCATGCCCGTGCATGTCATCGGTTTTCACCGCGATGCCGGCTTCGCGGAACTTTTGGATGTCCGAACCCGCGTCGTTCTGCTTCTCGGCGTCGGTGATGATGCGCACGACGACCTTGCGGCGGTGGGCGTCCAGAATCGCGCGCGTGATGCGGTCGTCGGTCACGGTGAACACGCACACGTCCGCGGTGCGCCGGCACCGGCCGAACCGATGCACGATCTGCTGGAGGCACCGCTGCCCGGGCGCGAAGAACGCCTCGTCTTGCCCGTGCGTTGACGAGCCGGGAGCGTCAGCGACGGCCCCCGCGAGCGGCGCCAGAACCTTCATCACGTCCTCGAGCCACTCGACAACCTCGGCAGCAACCGGATCGGCAATGGCCTCGCGCGCGACGTCGAACGCCGTGTGCCGGACCAGCCCGCGGTGCTGGTCGGTCTTGACGCTCTTCGCGAGCCAGTCGGCGAGCGCGGACTTCTCGCCGCCGGACAGCTTGCGGTCCGCGAGCGACTGCGCGAGGAACCGCGTGAGTTCGTCGGGGTTCATGCGAAGTGTTTTAGCGAAACCCGAGTGCAAAACAGTTGGGTCGGTTCAAGAGATGCTTTTCAAGCAGCGGCCACCGAACCGCCACCAGGTGTGTTGGCGCGTTCGGCACGCCCAAATCGGGTCGCCGGACAGCGACTCCCAGCGAGCATAATGCAGCGGGCAGCGAGGAGGCGACCCGGTTCGGGGATCAGGCGCGGCGGGCCGGGTTCGTGTTGAGCGCCGTACCACGGCCACAGGTCGGGGAGGTTCGCGCGAGACGCACGAATCGCAACCCCGCGAACCGGCACGTTGTGAGTTTCCGGGGCAACCCGCCCGCCGTGCGGTTTGCGTTGCCCGCGATTCGCTCACTTGCCCCCTGAAACCGCTCCTACTTCTCGCGCGTGATGCTCCACTCGGCGACGGTTTCGAGGATCGCGCGGCACTCGGTGCGCGGCAGGCACTCCAGTTCCGCGCGGGCGGTGCGGGCGAAGTCCTCGGCCTTGCGCTTCGCGTAGGCGATGGACTGCGTCTTCTCGAGGGCGTGCAGCACGCGAAGCCCGAGCCCTTCGGCGTTCGCGCGGATCGCGTCCTTGAGCTTCGCGGTTTCGGCTCCCGGCAGGCGGCTCAGGCAGTGGATCACCGGGAGGGTGAGCTTCTGCTGTTCGAGATCGGTGCCGAGTGTCTTACCGGCGGCGTCCTCGGTTCCTACGAGGTCGAGCAGGTCGTCGGCGATCTGGAACGCGAGGCCGAGGTTGCGGCCGTAGTTGGCGAGCCTCGCCGCGACCTCTTCCGACGCGCCCGCGTAAAGGGCCCCCACGCGCCCGCAGCACTCGGTGAGCGCCGCGGTCTTGCCGTCGATGATCTCGTAATAGGCGGCTTCGGTCAGTTCGAGGTTGCCGCGCTCGGTCATCTGCCGCAGCTCGCCCGCGCACACGCGGTTGGTGGCGTCGCCCGCGAGCTGGCACGCGCGAACGTCCACGGTGCTGGTCAGGTGGAACGCGTGCGTGAACAGCATGTCGCCGAGGAGGATGCTGACCTTGTTGCCCCAGGTCGCGTTGAAGGTGGGGAGGTGCCGCCGGATGTCGGCCTCGTCCAGCACGTCGTCGTGAACGAGCGTCGCGGTGTGGATCATCTCGACCGCGGCCGCGAGCGTGTGGTGCGCGGGGGCCACCCTGCCGCACGCCTTCGCGACGAGCAGCACGAGGGCCGGGCGGAGGCGCTTGCCGCGATAGTGCTTCAGGTGTTCGATGAGCGGCCCGAACGGGCCCGTGTGCGGGGCCAGCGTCCGCTCGAACAGGTGCTCGGCCTCGGCGATGTCGGCGGCAACGGGGGTGAACGCGAGCATGGCCTTAGCCGTGCCGGTGCGCAGAGCGGTGTCCGGGGTGAGTTGCCCAACGACGCTCGTGGGCGAAACGGTTGCCATTGCGGTCCCCATCGCGCGGCCCTCCCGCATTTCCGGCTGCGTGCCGCAATCCGGAAAGCATATGCCCGCGGTGTGTGCCGTCAATTGCGCTCGCGGACGCGGGCGAAAGGCGGTACGAAGGGTTACGCCGGGTCGCGGGCGTATGGCCCGCTGGCGCCGCCGGTCTTCTCTTCGAGCCGAACCGCCTCGATCACCATCGACCGGTCGGCGGCCTTGCACATTTCGTACACCGTCAGGGCTGCCACAGTAACCGCAGTGAGGGCTTCCATTTCAACACCGGTGCGGGCGAAAACCGCGGCCGTGGCCTCGATCCGCACCGAAGCGTCGGTCGGAAATGCGAAATCGAGCTTCACCGACGTGAGCGGCAACGGGTGGCACAGCGGGACGAGGTCCGCGGTCTTCTTCGCGCCCATGATGCCCGCGAGCCGCGCCACCTCGAGCACGTCGCCCTTCGCGACGGCCTTGTCGCGAATCAGCGCGAGGGTCGCCGGGCTCATCCGCACAAGTGCCGACGCGCGCGCGACCCGTTGCGTCTCGGGCTTCGCGCCCACGTCGACCATGCGCGAGGCGCCGGACTCATCGAAGTGCGAAAGGGTAGACATGGCAACCACCGTTTAGCCGCGGGCCGAAGGCGTGCGCGCCGCGCGGGCGCGGATCAGGACCGCTCAGGCGGGAGCAGCCGCGCGCCGCGCTCGCCCTCGAAGGGCGCCGGCGGGGGCAGCTCCTCGGTGCCCGGGGGCAGCGCCGGCGGCACGCCGGGCGGGGGCGTCTCGGGCAACACCGGCACGCGCCCGCCGCCGGGCGGGGCCGG
>JBJSXS010000178.1:0-3666 GCA_046086545.1 Gemmata sp. | reverse complement strand
CGCGCAGTTACGCGAGGTGGAGAAGGAGTTCACCGACATCAAGTGCCGGGGCCGGTGTACGGTCACGTTCCCCGAGCTGAAGCGGTGCCGCGTCCCGGTGTGCGTGGCGACGCTGCTCGCCCGCAGCGGCCCGGACGCGGCCCAGCGGTGGGGGTTCCTGCGCGGCGACATCGACTACGCCAGCCGCCACATCGCCTACGCCCACTGCTTCGGGTCGCTCGGCTACTACCGACTGCTCGAAGCACAGGGGCACATCAGGTTCATCCACACGCGGGGCGAACTCGCGGCACACTGGACGGCGTGGGAGGCGAACCCCGACGGCACGCCCCTGGGAATCATCCTGAGCATGGAAGGCGCCGACCCCATCGTGAACCCCGAGCAGGTCGAGCACTGGTTCAAGCTCGGCTTGCGTGCCGTCGGCCCGTCGCACTACGGCCGCGGTCAGTACGCCTACGGCACCGCGACCGACGGCCCGCTCTCGGGCGACGGCGTGAAACTCCTCAAGGAGTTCATGCGGGTCGGGATGATCCTCGACGTGACGCACCTCGCGGACCAATCGTTCTGGCAGGCGATGGACGTGTACGACGGCCCGATGCTCGCGAGCCACCACAACCTCCGTTCGCTCGTGCCCAACGACCGGCAGATGACCGACGAGATGGTGAAGGAGCTGATCAAGCGGAACGCGGTGATCGGGTCGGCGTTCGACGCGTGGATGATGTACCCCGGGTGGGTGCGCGGGAAGACCAAGCCCGAGGTGGTCGGTCTGGAGGCCATCGTCGATCACATGGACCGCATCTGTCAGCTCGCCGGGAGTGCGAAGCACATCGCGTTCGGTACGGACCTCGACGGCGGGTTCGGGACCGAGCAGACCCCGCGCGACCTGGACACCATAACCGACGTTCACAAGCTCGAGGACATCCTCGCGCGCCGCGGGTACAGCGCCGCCGACATCGACGGCATTTTCTACGGCAACTGGCTCCGGTTCTTCGGGTCCGCCCTGCCGGCGTAGGGCTCAGCGTTTCGGCACGGGTCGGGCCGCGTGAGGCGCGGGGCTTCTGTGCCGATAGCGCCCGGGTCGTTCGTCCCGGGCCTCAGCCCGGCGGGATTGCGGGCCGCGGCACCTCGGCGTCCGTCTGGTAGAACTCGCCCAGCTTGTTCAGCTCGCTCGCGAGCCGCACCCGGCGAACGGCGAGCACTCAGTCCGCGACAACGCACACGGTCACCGCGGCGAGCGCGTACCGGTCCCGTACGAGCCGGCGCCAGTACGCGACGCGCTCGTTGACATCGGCTTCCATCGTGCCCCGTTTGGTTCGGAACGCCACAACCGGACCAGTCCGCCAAGTTTTACCCTTTCCGCACCGTGGCCCGCGACGCGCACAGTAGCGGCGCGCCTGCTGTTCACGCATACTGTACGGCATGAACCCCATCGTATTCGCGCTCCGCAACCCGGTCACCGTCATGGTGGGCGTGGTCGCGGTCCTCATCGGCAGCGCCCTGGCCGCGACGCGCATGCGCGCCGACGTGTTCCCGCCGCTCAACCAGCCGGTCATCTACATCTGCCAGCCCTACGGCGGCATGTCGCCGGCCCAGATGGAAGGGCTGCTCACCAACTACTACGAGTTCCACCTGCTGTACGTGAACGGCGTCCACCACGTCGAGAGCCGGAACATCACCGGGATGACGCTCATCAAGGTCTACTTCCACCCCGGCACCGACATGGGCCAGGCGATGGGCGAACTGGTCGCCGCGGTGAACCGGTCGCGGTTCATGATGCCGCCCGGTACGGTGCCCCCGTTCGTCGCCCGCACCGACACCAGCACCGCGCCGGTCGGGTTCCTGGTGCTCAAGAGCGACACGAAGACCATCAAGGACATTCAGGACCTGGCGACGCTGCGCGTGCGCCCGCAGTTCGCGAGCATCCCGGGGGTGTCCAGCCCGCCCGCGTTCGGCGGGAACCAGCGCGCGATCACCGTGAGCGTGAACCCGGACGCGGTCGCGAAGCAGGGGTTAACGCTCTGGCAGGTCACCGACGCGCTCTCCGCGGGCAACCCGGTCACGCCGTCGGGCACGCTCAAGGTGGGCGACCAGCAGGTGCTCGTCACCTCCAACGTGATGGCCGGCGGCAACCCGGTGCAGGAGTTGGGACAGCTCCCGGTGAAGCTCGGCGAACACCCGGTCCTGCTGCGCGACGTGGCGACCGTCGAAGACTCCGCCGACCTCACCTCGGGGTACGCGCTGGTGAACGGCCGGCGCTCCGTCTACATGCTCATCACCAAGCGGGCCGACGCCTCAACGGTGACCGTGGTGAGCGAGATGAAGGCCGCGCTGCCCCGGATGCGGGAGAGCGTGCCCGACGACGTGGACATCACGTTCGAGTTCGACCAGTCGCCCATCGTGACGGAGGCGATGTGGGGCGTCGGCACCGAGGGCCTCATCGGCGCGCTGCTCACCGGCCTGATGGTGCTGCTGTTTCTCCGCGACTGGCGCAGCGTGATCGTGGTGGTTCTCAACATCCCGCTCGCGCTGGCGGCCGCGTGGTTCGCGCTGTGGGCCAGCGGGCAGACGCTGAACCTGATGACGCTCGGCGGGTTGGCCCTCGCGGTCGGCATCCTCGTGGATGAGGCGACCGTGGAAGTGGAAAACATCCACACGCAACTGCTGCGGTACGACAGCGTCGCCCGCGCGGTGCGGCAGGGCAACCTCGAGACCGCGGTCCCGCGACTGCTCGCCATGCTGTGCATCCTCGCGGTGTTCATCCCGTCGTTCTTCATGGAGGGCGCGGCCCGCGAGCTGTTCGTGCCGCTGTCGCTGGCGGTCGGGTACTCGATGGTCGCGTCGTACCTCCTGTCGAGCACGTTCGTGCCGGTGTTGAGCGTGTGGCTGCTGAAGCCCGGCGGGCACCACGCGGACACGCAAGGCGGGCCGTTCGGGCGCCTCTTGGACGGCTACGAGGCGATTGTCGCGCGCCTCGTGCACCTGCGCTACGCGACCGTGCCGTTGTACCTGATCGCCGCTGTGGCAACGGTCGTGCTGCTCTACGTGGCCCTCGGCACGGCAATCTTCCCGCCGACGGACAAGGGCCAATTCGTGCTGCGCCTGAAGGCGCCGACGGGCACGCGCATCGAGCGCACGGAAGAGCTCGCGCGGGAGGCGACGCGGCTCATCAAGGAGACGGCGGGCGCGGGGAACGTGGCCGCGACCGTGGGCTACGTCGGCACGTTCCCGACCAACTACCCGGTGCAGGGCATCACCCAGTGGACCAGCGGCCCCGGCGAGTGCTTACTGAAGGTCGCGCTCGCAGAGAACTCCGGCATCAACCTCGACGTGCAGAAGGAAAAGCTCCGCGCGAGGCTCGACGAGGGGTTGAGGTCGTGGCTCGCCGCGCGATGGCGGGAGGACGGGCTGGCGCAACCGGAGATCGACCGGCGGCTCCCCGGGTTGCGGCTGTCGTTCGAACCGGGCGACATCGTGAGCGACGTGATGAGCTTCGGCTCGCCCACGCCCGTCGAGGTGCAGGTGAGCGGCTCGAACATGGCGGTCAACCTCGCGTTCGCGCAAAAGCTCCGTGAGAAGCTGACCGCGATCCCCGAGTTGCGCGACGTGCAACTGAACCCGGCGCAGGACTACCCGACGCTGCACCTGACCGTCGACCGCGAGCGCGCCGGA
>JBJSXS010000177.1:0-3345 GCA_046086545.1 Gemmata sp. | reverse complement strand
GTCGAACGTGCGGTCGTTACTCATGCCGGCGCGCTGGCCGAGAAGCACCGACCCGGTGGTAGGGGTCCAGAAGGCCGAGAGTTGGCCGCCGCTCAGCCCCATCGGGCCCGGGTACCGGCGTGCCCCCTCGTCGGTACTCTGTGAGCCGATCGGCCCCGTGTGCAGAATCGCGGCGAACCCCGGCTGTCGGGAAACGACGAACTCGCCCCCGAAATCGCGGACGAAGGACTCGCCGCGCAGGAACGGCGACTTCAGTAGCGGCGAGTCCTTCTTAGCCAGTTCGTGTTGGCGCGCGTAAGCGCCCGGCTTGGAGAACTCCGCGCCGGGGTTCACGCTCGCGGGAAAGTTGTACGTCATCCACACGCGCCACTTCCACGGGTGCGAGATGATCTCGTCGTTCTTGACGAACCCCCCCTTGCCGTTCACCGGGTTCTCGCGGATGTGTTCGGCGAACGCGCGGGCGCGCTTGCCCGGCGCGTCGCGAAGCTCCTCGGCGGTGGGCCTGCGCGCCAGGTGTGCGGCTTCGTCCGTGATCATCGCGGCGGCCGTGTCGCGCGCCCCGTCCCAGGCCCACTGGTCGGTCGAAGCCGGGCCGCCGAGGCGCGAGTTGAAGTGACTCGGGCCGCTAAACTTGCCGTCCGGCTCCGGCAGGATCAGGTGCCCGCGGAGCCGGTACGAGCGGTCGAGCGCGTCCTTCGCGAACGGCCAGTCGGTCGCGAACGCGGTCGCGACCGCAAAGAAGTTTGCGTGGCCGTTGAACGGAATGTCCGGGCCGCCGAACTGGACCCAGTACCCCGCCCGGCTAAAGTACTTCGGGTCGGTGTACAGCTTGCGGCTGTAGGCTTCGACCGCCGCCGCGAACGCCGGATCGTTGATCGCGCGGGCGACGCAGAACAGCCCGAACGGCGCGTGCAGGTCGTTGTGAACGTCCTCCCCGCGGATGCCCCAGCCGAGCACCCGCGTGCCCATCCGCTTCAGCCCGACCTCGTAAGCCTTCTGCACGTCCGGCGGCAGCACGTCCTTGAACCCGGGGTAAGGCAGACCGAAGTAAACGAGCTGGTAGGAGAACCGGTCGGCGCGGCCCGCGGTCGGAACCGCATCGAAGTAGTCGTCCAGCATCACCATCATCACCGCGGCGGTGACGAAGGCCCGCAACTTCAGCGCGCGGTTGTCGCGGTACGGGTTGCCCGGGTAGGCCCACTGCACAAAGGGAATCAGCGTCTCGGGCCAGACGGGCGGGTGCATCACGGCTTCCGAAGTTTCGATCGAGGACAGCAGGAACCGAGCGGGCGGAGCGTTGACCGCGGGGTAGCCGCGCTTGGTGCCCACGAGCGGCTGGTGCATCATCGACATGAGGTAATGGCGGTACAGGTACTCCGGGTCGGTGTCGGTCGTCTTGTCGGTCACAAGCGCGGTGACGCCGTGAGAGAAGTCCTTCTCGGTGAGTGTGGCCATGTACTTGCGCAGCACGCGCTGGTACTCGTATGCGTCCGGCAACCGCGTACGAGTGTTCGGCTCGCCCTTCTGAGACGCAAGGCGCGGGGGCGGCGCGACTGCCGGCGGGTCCGCACGAACCGCCCCGAAGGGCACTAGCGCCGCGCTGATCGCGACGCACACGGCGGTGTACCAGTTATTCGCGTGATCGCGCATGGGTGTCCCGCGAGAGCGTTCCGGTGTGAAAAACCGCCCACCCGCAAGGTGGGTGCGCCCATGATAGCCCAGCACCCGCGATCGCAGCAACAAATCGCGTGTCCGATCGCTCCCCAGTTGTTTGGGTCGCATTTCAATCGCTGCTGTGCCGCGAGGTCGAGCGCCTGCGCGTGGAAACACGTGCGGTCGCTTCGGGCCGTTACCCTCTGCCGCCGCGCGCGAGGGTCAATGTGAGCGCAGTAGTGCGACGACGGCGCACCACTCGCCGTCGTCGGCAGCTTAAAGCAACTGGGGAGTGGGCCGTTCGCGTACTTGCTGGATGGTCTGTCCTGGTCAGTTCGAGCGGGCGGAATGCCGACGACCGGGCAACTGCTGGCTGGCTGTCTACCGCACCGCTGGCCGTTGAGTCCACCGCGTAACACGCCCATCGTGCGCGCCGTCGCGGGGCGACCCCTCACCAGGCTGCACCGCCGGACCCGATTGATCCACCGCGATCCGCAGGCCGAACCCATTTCGAGAACGGCCGTTCCACCAACTTCCAACAAGCTGATTCGCAGGGCTGGTACCGGTCGTCTACTTCGCCTTTTGGACCGTCAGTTTCCGGCTGTAAATCGCCGTGCCGTGCGCAACGTAGAGGACGCTGTGATCCGGGCCGCCGAGGACGCACGTCGTCAACGGCTGATCGCTGTTCACTTTCGGCAGCACGCCGCACGGGCGGCCGGTCGGGTCGAAGATTTGCACCCCCAGCTTGCTAGTGACGTAGAACCGCCCGACCTTGTCAACCGCCATGCCGTCACCTTGCGAGTTTTGGATGTACGGTGGCGGCTCGTTGAACTTGAACTCGCCCTTCGGGTCGATCGGCAGGCGCATCGGCATCGTTGGCATCTTGGCGTCCAGAAACCCGTCCTTGTTCACCCGGAACGTCCACGTGTGCGTCCCGCCGTAGTCAGACACGGCCAGCGTGCCGCCGTCGTTCGACAGCGCGATGCCGTTAGGCTTGTTGATGCCCGTGTCCACCACCTTCACCTGACCGGTTTTGGGATCGATCCGCGTCACCTGCTTCGCCGCGGTTTCCGTGATCAGGATGAAGCCGTCTTTCGTCACCGCGAGGTCGTTCGGTTTGACGCCCTCTGCGACGACCTTGACCGCGCCGCTGGCGGGGCTGATGGCGACGACGCGGCTCTTGGCCCCCTGGCACCCGTACAGGACCGACTCGTCCGGGCTGAACTTCAGGCCGCTCACAGACTCTTTGCAGATCTCCTTGCGCGTGCCGTCCGTGCCGATGCGGACCACTGACGGGGCCTTCATGTCGCAGAAGTAGACGTTGCCGGCCTTGTCGGCGCACAGCGCGTCTGCGAACCCGAGGTCTTTCGCGACTAACTTCCACGACTCGTCGCGTACCAACAGGTTGAGGAGGGTCAGGTCGCCCCCGAGGTCGCCGCGGGTGTCGAGCACCGGGGTGAACTTGTCCTTGCGCCAGAGCCACTTCATGGCGTCGGGGAACTTCGCGCCGCCGAAGTCGGAGTTGTGCGCGTACCCTTCGGCCCAGTCGAAGCGGACATCGTACCCCATGTACTTGAGGGCCGACGCCATCTGCTTGTTGGCCCACGGCCAGCTGCCGAAGGCGTTATCGACGTCGCCGCTGGTGTCGGCCATGTACACGCGGATCGGCTTGGGTTCGGACTTTCGCACCAG
>JBJSXS010000176.1:0-2922 GCA_046086545.1 Gemmata sp. | reverse complement strand
GACGCGGGCAGCGCTCGCGCCTGTGCCCCTGCTCACTGAAAAGGGTCTACCCATGTCCACGCGCGCCCGCGGCCCGGTCGTGTTCGCTCTGCTCGTCCTGGCCGCTGGGTGCGGCAAGGGCGATCCGGCGCCCATCCCGGTGTCCGGCAAGGTGACGCTGGACGGCGGGAAGGTGCCCGGCCCCGGGTTCATCTACTTCACCACCGACGGGAGCGGGAAAGTGGTCACCTCGCGCCCCGGGACCGCCGAGTTCGACGCCGAGGGGAACTACCGCGCGAAGACGTTCGCGGACGGCGACGGGCTGCTGCCGGGCCGGTACCAGCTGCGGGTGGACTGCTGGAAGACCGCGCCGAACATGGACGGCAAGCCGGTGGTGAGCTTCCTGCCGCCGCGGTACCAGAACGCGGCCGAGAGCAAGCTCGAGCTGACCGTCGAACCGGACGCGAAGCCGATCACCCACAACATCGACCTGTCGAGCAAGTAGCGCTCTTCTGCCGCCGGCCGCCGCGCGCGAAGCACCGGCCCCAGAGCGGCCGGCGGGCGTGCCAGCCGTCACTTGGCGGTCACGAAGTCCCACCCCTTGCGGTACTCCTTGCTCACCAGCTTGGTCGCGTCGGCCGAGTTGGTGAACGCGAGCTGGGCCGCGTCCCAGTCGAGCTTCTTGCCCGCGAACCGCACCGCGATGTTGCCCAGCAGCATCGCCTCGGTGAGCAGCCCGGCGTAAGCGAAGTTCGAGGAGGCGAGTTCCGGCTTGTTCGCGCGGATCGCGTCGGCCCACTCCTTCTTCATGTGCGGGTCTTGGTCCCGGTCCACGCCCTCGGGGCTCTTCTCCGGCTTCGCGGTCTGAACGCCGGTGAAGTCCTGCTCGGGCGTCAGCCTGAACTGTGCGCCATAATCGTTGGGGCTGAACAGCACCCCCTTGTCGCCGACGAGGATCGACCCGCTGTCGGCGAGCTTCTCGCCCTTCTTCAGCAGTTTCGCGAGCAGCGCGTCCGGCGGCAGCACCTTCTTGCCGTCGCGGGCGCCCTCGTACCAGTGGAGCGTGCAGGCGGGCAGCTCGCCGCGCGCCGGGAACATGTACTGGATGTGCGCCCACGCCGGGAACGTCTCCGGGTTGATCTCGCCCGCCTCCGCGCGCACGGCCACCGGCGCGTCGAGCTTCAGCGCGCGGAACGCCATGTTGGCGGTGTGGCACGCCATGTCGCCGAGCGCCCCGGTGCCGAAGTCCCAGTACCCGCGCCAGTCGTGCGGGTGGTACGCGGGCCGGGGCGCGAACGCGACGGCGTAGGGGCGCATCGGGGCCGGCCCGATGAACTGCTCCCAGTGAACGTGTTTCGGCACCGAGGCCTCCTTGGGCCGCGCGGTGATGTCCGGGGACTGCTTCCAGTAGTGCGCCGGCCGGTTCGTCCAGACGTGCGCCTCCCGCACCGCGCCGACGGCGCCCGCGTGAACCAGCTCGACGGCGCGGCGAAGGCCGTTCAGCGCCGAGCCCTGGTTGCCCATCTGCGTGCAGACCTTCTGCTTGGCCGCGAGTTCGCGCAACACGCGCGCCTCCTGCACGGTGTGCGTGAGCGGCTTCTGGCAGTACACGTGCTTGCCGGCCCGCATCGCCAGCACGCTGGCCGGCGCGTGCGAGTGGTCCGCGGTGGACACCGTGACGGCGTCGATCTCCTTCGCGATCTTGTCGAACAGCTCGCGGTAGTCGATGAACTTCTTCGCGTGCGGCCACGCCGCGGCCCGCTTGTCCAGCCGCTCGCCGTCGATGTCGCAGATCGCGACCACGTCCATGAGCGCCGCGGCCTGCGTGATGTCGCTCTCGCCCTTGCCGCCGATGCCGATGCCGGCGACGCGGATCCTCTCGTTCGCGCCGAGCGCGCGGCGCACGGAGTGGCTCGAGCCGGTGAACAGGTAGCCGAGCGCGCCCGCGGTGCCGACCTTCAGCGCGCCGCGCCGGGTGATGTGCGTTGCCATGGAGAGCCCTCAGGTGGAGAGGTGGGAACCGGAGACTGAGCGTACCCGCGGGCGCGGTGCGAGTCCACCCGCGCGGCCCACGAATGAAAAACAAGACTTCCTTATCCGCTTTTGTCCGCTATACTGTCTGTGCCGCCTCACGTGGCTCTCTCGCCCGCGCACTTTGACCGTCGCGAGGTCACGCTCATGCTCCGGCTCGCACTCCCCGTTGTGGTCGCGTGTGCCTTCGTAGCGCCTGCGGCGGCGCAGATCGACGGCCTCGAGCGCCCGCCGATCAGCTACAAGACCGCGCAGGCGGAGAACGTCGTTGCCGAGCTTCAGAAGAAGATTGCGACCGGGAAGGTGAGGTTGATGTATGCCGGCGACCACGGCTACCTGCCGGCGCTGCTCAAGGAGTTGGGCGTGCCGCAGTCGTCGCAGATCCTGGTGTTCTCGAAGACCAGTTTCCAGCGCGAGCGCATCGGCCCGAAAACGCCGCGGGCGATCTACTTCAGCGACGACGTGTACGTTGGCTTCTGCCTCCATGGGGACGTGCTGGAACTGTCCGCGGCGGACACGAAACTCGGCACGAGCTTCTACACGCTCGATCAGGAACCGGCCGACCGGCCGGAGTTCCTGCGGCAGCGCGACAGCTGCCTCACCTGCCACGCGTCGAGCGCCACCGGCGGCGCCCCGGGGCACCTGGTGCGCTCGGTGTTCACCGACCGCCACGGGATGCCGATCCTGGGTGCGGGGGCTTACCGCGTCGATCACTCCAGCCCGTTCAAGGAGCGCTGGGGCGGGTGGTACGTCACCGGCACGCACGGCAAGCAAGCGCACATGGGCAACTGGGCGGTCGAGAACAAGCGCGACCCGGCCGCGGAGGGCAACGAGCAGGGGCAGAACGTCACGGACCTGAAGTCGCGCTTCACGGTGGCGAGCTACCTGACGCCGCACAGCGACCTCGTCGCG
>JBJSXS010000175.1:0-4980 GCA_046086545.1 Gemmata sp. | reverse complement strand
GGGCGTACTTCTTCGGCACGAAGTTCTTCCACACGACGCGGACCGGTTTGGCGTCCAGCGTCACCGTCGCGGTGACGGTGAGCGTGTCGTCGGCCCTCATCCAACCGGCTTTGGCCACGAAGTGAGAGCACCGCCCCTTGGGGTCGCCCGCGCGCTCGTCGGGCGGGGCCGGCTCGAAGGCGAGTCGGTGCTCCGCCCCCTCGCGCGTGCTCGCGACCGCAGTGAACCCGGCGAGCGGGACCGCGACCGGGCGCCGCAGGTCTTCGGCACCGCGGAAGAACACGTCCAGTTCGTTGCCGTCCTTCGAAGAGATGTGCGCGGTGAGGGCCGCGTGGTAGTGACCCGCGTCCTCGACCAGCATTCGGTCGAGGTCGTGGGAGTGACCGTGCGCGTCCGACTTGAAGGCCGTGCCCGGCTTGGAGTCGTTGAAGCACCCGCAGAGCGCGAGTGCCGCAGCGAGAACAGCGCAGGTGCGGAACATGTGCGATTCCGTGCAAGCAGATCAGCGGAAATTGTTGAACTGCATTCCAATGCCGATCACGACGTTGATGATGGCCAGAACGATGGCGATTATACCCAGGACCAGCCCGGCCACCGCCATGCCCTTGCCCTCCGGGTTCTTCATCCCGAGCGCGCCGCAGACGAGCGCGGCAATGGAGACCGGGAGCGAGAACAGCCCGCAGCAGCACGCCAGTATGATCGAGAAGATGCCGAGGATCAGCGACGCGATGGCCAGTCCGCTGCCGCCGGACTTGCGCCGCGGGCGGTCGTAGTACTCGTCGTCATCATCGAAGTCGTCGTCGTCGTCGCGACGGGAGCGGCGCCGCGGGCGGTCGTCCTCGTCGTCGTCATCGTCCCGGTCGCGGGCCGCGCGCGGCTTGGTGGACCCCTTGATCTTGCCGCCGCCCCCGGACGCCTCTAGGTCGTTTTCCTTCGGCTTCTTGGTGGTCGCCGTGAACACCTGCAGACAGCTGCCGCACTCGACCTCCTGACCCTCGTGCTCGGAGCCGATCTCCAGTTGGGTCTTGCACTTCGGGCATGTGACACGGATGTCGGCCATAGATGGTCCGCCGGGGCTTTGGGGGGTTGGGGGTTTGCTTAGTTTAGAACTCTCGGCACGGCCGACAGCGACGGCGCGCGGGCCGGGCCTCACTTCGTGGCGGGCGGTTCGTCCTTGAACAGGTCGCTGACCGACTCGTTCCCGTGGATGCGCCCGATGGCGTTGGCGATCAGATTGGCGACCGAGATCACCTTGATGTTCGGCAGCGCCTTCTCCGGCGGGAGCGGGATACTGTCGGTGATGACGATCTGATCGACGTGGACCGCTTTCAGGCGCTCCAGGGCCGGGCCCGACAGCACGCCGTGCGTGGCACAAACGAACACCTGCCGGGCCCCGTTCGCCCGGGCCACGTTCACCGCACCGGTTATGGTGCCGGCGGTCGAGATCATGTCGTCGTAGATCACCACCGATTTGCCCTGCACCGCGGCCCCGATCAGGTGCCCGTGCTTCACCTCGGTGGCGCTGCTGCGGTGCTTGTTGGCAATCGTGAGTTGCCCGCCCACGTTCTTCTGGAAGTCCAGCGCCTTCTTGATGCTCCCCTCGTCCGGGCTGAGGACCACCAACTCGTCCTGAGGGATGTTCAGGCTGCGGACGTACCGGGCCAGTTCCTTGACAGCGTACAGGTGGTCCACCGGGGTGTCAAAGAACCCCTGGATCTGCGCCGCGTGCAGGTCCAGTGCCAGCACCCGGTCGGCCCCGGCCTTGGTGATCAAGTTGGCGACCAGTTTGGCGGAGATGGGCACCCGCCCCTTGTCCTTGCGGTCCTGGCGCGCGTAGCCGTAGTACGGGATGACGGCGGTGATGCGCGCCGGGCTGGCCCGCACGAACGCGTCGATGATGATGAGCAGTTCCATCAAGTTCTGGTTGACGGGCGTGCATGTGGGCTGCACCAGGAACACGTCGCGGCCGCGCACGTCCTCCTCGATGCGCACGCTGGTCTCGCCGTCCGGGAAGTCGCTCAGCGTGATGCGCCCGATCGGCGTCGCGAGCTTGGACGCGATGCTCTCGGCCAGCGGCCGGTTGGCGCGCCCGCTGAAGATCTTCAAACCGTTGTTCTTGCCGTTGCCGAACACACCCGTCTCCCTGCCCTGAAGCGGTGGTCGCATTATGCCGGACGCGGCGGGCGAGTGCCAGCACCCAATCCGAATACGGCGTGTCAGTTGTATCGGCTGTCGGGTATGGTGAGGCTGAACCCGGGTCGGGAAAAACCGCGTTCGTCGGGCGCATCTCATGAGCGATTTGAACGACCATCTGAAATTGGCCCTGGTGCCTGGCCTCGGGCCCAAGTTGACCGCGGCACTGCTGGAGCGTTTCGGGTCGCCCGGCGCGGCGCTGCGCGCGACCGCGGCCGAGTTGGTCGAGATCCCTCACATCGGTGCGAAACTTGCCGATGCGCTTGCGGCCGCGCTGCGCGCGGCGGACGCGAGCCAGGAACTCGCCCTGTTGGAAAAGCACGGGGTAACAGCGGTGCCGCTCGGCGCGCCCGGGTACCCGACGCCGCTGACCGCGGTCGTCGCACCCCCACCGCTGCTTTACTTCCGCGGGGACTGGACGCCCGCCGACGCGAACGCGGTCGGCATCGTCGGGTCGCGCGCCTGCACCGGGTACGGGCGAAAGGTGACCGAGCAACTCGCCCGCGACCTTGTGCGGGCGGGGTTCACAGTCGTATCGGGGCTGGCGCGGGGCATCGACGGAATCGCGCACCGTGCCGCCCTCGACGCCGGCGGGCGCACCCTCGCGGTGTTGGCCGGCGGCCTGTCGAAGATCTACCCGCCGGAGCACGCCGACCTCGCCGCCGCGGTCGCCCGGAGCGGGTGCCTCGTCACCGAGACGCCGATGACGGTGGAGCCGCAGCCGGGCATGTTCCCGGCGCGGAACCGCATCATTAGTGGGCTGAGCCGCGCGGTCGTTGTGATCGAGGCGAACGCGAAGAGCGGGGCGCTGATCACCGCGACGCACGCCGGCGAACAGGGGCGCGAGGTGTTCGCGGTGCCCGGTGCGGTAGACAGTTCCGCCAGCGCGGGGTGCTTGGAACTGATCCGCAAGGGCGCCCGGCTCGTGCGCAACGCGGACGACATCATCGATGACCTCAAAGGCATCTCGACGGTCGATCTCCCGCCGGCGCGCGCGGGGCTTCAGCCGCCCGAGGTGCCCAGGAGCGCTGAACCGGCAACACGGGGGGCCGACGCACCTGGCGCACCGCTCCCGCCGCTGGACGCTACACAGCAACGCGTGTACGAGTCGCTCGCCGCCAAACGACACGCCGACGAACTCACCCGTGAACTCAGTTTGGCGGCGGGCGATTTGTCGCGCATACTTATGCAGTTGGAAATCAAGAAGGTGGTGCGCCGGTTGCCCGGGAACTTTTACGAACGGCGGTAACCCACGAAACGGTCTGACGCCTCGGCGAGGGGTTTCGCGAGGCGTCCGCGACGCTTCGGCCTGCAGGCCGCGTTGCCGGAATCTCGCGGGGAAAGAAGCGCATCGCGGGTCTGCCGGATCGGCGGAGGTGGGGTACCGAGACCAGTTCCTGTGCTTCGACACCGGGCGCAGGTCGACAGCACACACCTTGAGCAACTCGTTCGTTTCTCGGAGGCACGAGGCAACACGGAGACGTTCGGGATGCTCGACGCGAGTTTCGCCGACCCGTCGCTCGTCTGGAGTGCGGTCCGAGCGGCCCGTACAACGACGGCATGACGCGACCACCGCACCAGGCCCTTTTCGCTCGTCGGTTCGAAGCCGTCCTGCTCGCGGTCGCGTTCGCGGTGGCCCACACACAGTCGCCACTGTACTACTCGAACCAGAACCAGTACCTGCTGCACGGGGCCGCGCTGGGCGGGCACGGGCGCCTCGGCGCCGACTGGCTGGCGAACACCGCCGACCCCACGCCCGTCTTCTCCGTCCTGGTCGCGGCCGCGTTCGCCACACAACCGTGGCTGCTGCAACCGGCGTACTTCGCCCTCCTGATGGGCTACTTCTTGTCGGTGCGGGCGCTGGTCGCGGCGCTGCCTTGGTTTCCCGATACGCGTGCGTCACGCGTGGGCTTCGCGGCACTTTTCACTGCTGCGCACGCGGCCATTCTGCGCTGGGCGTCGGTCGAACTAGCGGGGGTGGATTACCCGTGGTACTTCCAGTCGGGCCTCGCGGCCCAGTACCTGCTCGGTCCCGGCATCCAGCCGTCGGCGTTCGGGGTGCTGCTGGTGTCGGCCCTCGCCGCGTTCGCCCACGGGCGGGCGACGCTCTCATGCGTGCTCGCCGCGTTCTCGTGCTGGTTTCACTCGACGTACTTGCTTCCGGCCGGGTTGCTCGTCGGCGGGTTCGTGTTCGCGCTCTGGCGCGAAGGCAAGGGTAAGGAAGGCGTGCGCGGCGGGGGCGTCGCGCTCGGTGTGGTCGCGCCGGTGGTCGCGTACACGCTCTGTCGGTTCGGCCCGTTCGGTCAGGCTGCGGCGGAGTCGATTCACCTACTCGCGAACGTCCGCATCCCGCACCACTGCGTACCGGCTCGGTGGTTCGACCTCATCGCCGGGTTGCAACTCGGGTGGGTCGCGCTCGGGCTGATCCTGCTGCGGCGCGCCCCGGCCGGCAGCGCGCTGGCGGTTGCGGCGCTCGGCGGGTTATTGCTCACGTTGGTGCAACTCGCGACACGCAGCGACTCACTGGCGCTGTCGTTCCCGTGGCGCGTCTCGGTGCTGCTGGTGCCGGTCGCGACGGCGACCGTGATCGCGCGACTCCTCGCGTGGATACCTCAGGGCCGGTGGCCTGAACTCGCAGCATTCCTCGCCCTTGTCGCGCTGGCGGCGGGCGGCGCGGTCGTGACGGGCTGGGGTCTGGGCTACCGCACTGTGGACGAAGCAGGGGTTTACGGGTACGTCGCTCGCACGCACCAGAAGGACGACGTGTACCTGATCCCCGCGGGCTTC
>JBJSXS010000174.1:0-4766 GCA_046086545.1 Gemmata sp. | reverse complement strand
GGAGCCGGCAGCGGGGTGATCCGGGCGGAAGGTGGCCTGCCCGGCCGCGTTCAAGCGGGACTCGTCGGCCGCAATTCGCGCCGCAGCCATGGCGCGGTTGTTGGCCGCAATCCCGGCCTCTTCCGCCGCGACCGCCGCGTTGTAATCCTCGGTAGCCTTCTGCCAGCCCGCCTCCCACTCAGCGGCGGGCGCGAAGCCCTCGGCCTGCGACTCGGCCGCGAGGCGGGTGACGGTTTCGCCGGCCTTTTCACGAGCGGCGCGGAGTTCGGTGAGAGTCATGTGGCGTTCCCCGGCATGGTAAGTGCGCCGGGAACACGCCGGGAAAAGCGAACCGGCGGCCCCGGCAGCGTGTGCTGCAAACGAGGTCGCCGGTTAAACGGCGGGGTAAGTTACGAAAGTGAGTATCGGCCAGGCCGATGAGAAAGTCAATCCCCATCGGCCAAAAATCACGCGGTCGGCAGCCCAGCCCGCACCAGATCCGCCGCGATCTTACGCTTCGTGCGGTCCGTGCGGGCCTTGTTCACTTCGGCCACAATCTGTTCCAGGGTCGCCACACGGTCGGCCATCTTCAAATCTACCGCCTCGCCGGCGAGCCTCATCCGCCCCTGGCCAAAGTCGCGCTCGACGCGGTCGGCCTTCACCCCCCGCCCCTTCGCGACCGCGTTGACGAACATGTTGTAATATTCGTTCACCACTCGCTGCATCTCGTCAAGCGCTTCGGGGGTGAGCGGGAACTCCGGCGCGCCCTCGGACTTGAACTGGCCAGCGGTGACGTAGGTGGTCTTGTAGCCAAGTTTCTCGTCGAACGCGCTCACGTCGGTGTGTGCCCAGATCACACCGACGCTGCCCACCTGACCGGCCGGGGTGACCGCGATCGTGTGGGCCTGGGTCGCGATCCAGTAGGCCGCGCTCGCCGCGACGTGGTTCGCGACCGCGTAGATCGGCTTCGCCTTGCGCGCGGCCATGATCTTCGCCGCGGCCTCGGGCAGCCCGAACACGCTCCCGCCCGGGCTGTCGAGGTCCAGCACGATGGCCTCGGCCTGCGGGTCGCTCGCGGCCTGCTCGACGGCCCGGCCGATGCCCTCGGCGCTGGCCCCGCCCGACCACGACGCGAACACGCTCGGCCGCGGGGTTATGGTGCCGTGGACCGGGATCACGGCCGCCGCGCCCTGGAGTTTGTACGGCTTCGACTCCTTTGCCGGCGCGGCGTCGTAGCCGTCGTCGAACGCGACCGGTTCGGCCCGCTGCGCGCCGCCGGCGATGCGGCGCCAGAGCACGGCCTCGATCTCCTGGAGCTTCGCGGGCAGGATCGCCCACGGTGAGCCGTAGAACGCGGCCAGGGCGTGCGGGAAGGCGTTACGCTTCATCGAGGGTCTCCAGAAAGATGTGAACGGTTTCCTTCGGCAGGCGCACCTCCTGGTCCGCGACCAGGGCGGCCACCGCGGCCGCGAGCGTCTTCGGGGTGGCCTCGTTGGCGACGGTGCCGTACTCCTGCTCGATCGTGGCGAGCAGCCAGTCGGCGGCCTGCCCCTTCAGGCTCCGGCCGTCGCCGTTGGCGGCCGTGGCGGCCTCCTCGCCGGCCAGCAGCTCGGCCCGGAACACGTCCGCGTGCGTGCGGATCGTGCCGAGGAACGCCATGAACTTCGCCCCGTCCTTCGCGGCCCGGGTCGCGTGGAAGGCCACCCGCTTTACCAGCTTCTTCGCGCTGGTCAGGAGCGCGGTCTCGGCCGCGGCCCGGATCGCCGGGTTGCCCGTCGGCTTCGTCGCGTCGGTCCGGCTCCCCTTCGGCCGGCCCGGGCCGGCGTCGGCGGGTTCGGCCGGGTCGTTGGCGATCCCGCCCGTGCCCATGTTGAGCGGGGTGAGCAACTTGTCCGCGTCCTCTTCTTCCGAGGGCGGCAGGTCGAGCCGCTTCCGGGCCTCGTTCTGGGTCATCACCGGTTTGCCCGCGGTCGCGATCCGCAGCACGTCGAACTTGTCCTTTATCGACGGCCGCAGGAGCGCCTCGCGGTTCGCCTTCACCTCGTAGCCCTGCGCCCGCTCCTGGTCGCTGAGGAGCTTCGCGCTCGACTCGTCCTCAAACAGGTTCAGGTAGAAGTCGAGCCCGTCGGCCACGAACGCGGTGTCCTCCTGCTCCTGGCTCGCGTAGTTCCGGCCGCTCGCGCCGAGCTTCGAGGGCGGCACCCCGGTGAAGTTCGAGATCGCCACGAGCGACATCTGCATCGCGCCGGCCGCGCCCAACTCTTCGGCGCTCAGCGATACCGCCTGAGCCTTCAGCCCGTTGTCGAGGATCGCGGTGCGGCCCGCGTTGTCGAGCCCCACGTGCATCCGCTCCCAATCCTCCCGGAGCCGGGTCTTCACCTTGTCTTCGAGCTTCGCGTCGGTCATCAGGAGCATCGACGGCCGGCCGCTGTTCTTGTACCGGCTCGCCTCCAGCTTCCGCTGGCCCGTAGCGAGGCCGATCTCCTGAGCCGCCTTCGCCCACACCGGGTAGCCGGCCAGCCCGTCGTTACCGAACCCGCGGAAGTGCAGCACCTCGTCGGGCCGCAGCCGGATGCCCTGCGCGCCGGGCTCGGCGCCGAACGGGAACACCACGTACCACAGCGCCCCGCCCTTTCGCACCGGGTGCGTGCGGTCGGGGTCCATCGGCAGGAGTTCGGTGACGCGCCCGCCCTCGCGCCAGATCGCGGCGTAAGCGTTGCCGCGCGAGGGGACGTGGCCGGCCATCTGCAACCAGAACTGGAACGCGGTCTGCTCGGCGTTGGCCCGGCCGTTGACCAGGTCGTACACCGGGTGCCCGCGCGCCCGCTCCTTGCCCTCGCCGCCGGCCGTCTCGGTGCGCCGGTACAGGTGCTTGGGGACCGCCGCGACCTTCTGCGCGATCAGGCTGATGGCCCGGTACCACGCGTGGTACGCGAGCGCGCCCTCGGCGGAGTGCGGGTCGGCGTCCTCGCCGAGGCTGACGAGGCCGGCCTGGACGAACGGCTGCCACCACCCGGTAGCGGCCGCGCACGGGCTAGTCCGCGCCCGGGTCGCGCTCGACCGGGACGGGTTCAGCAGGCGGTTGAGCAGCATGGAGGAATCGCTCCCGTAGGTAGTAGGCGCCGAGCAACAGTGAGCCGCCGAGGATCAGGGCCAGGGGCCAGTACACCGCCGCCGCGCCGCCCAGGAGCAGCGCCAGCCCGGCGAGCGCGGCCACGTCCCACGGGTCGAGTACGATCACGGGCACGGTCCTCAGATGAAGGTGATGGACGGCGCCGCGCCGGCGGGCTCGGAGACCACGCCGGCCATCGCATCCAGAGCGGCCATCACGCCGTCGATGCTCTTCGCGGTCATGCTGTTCGGCTTGACCGGCCGCACGTTCTGGTTGCGGTCCTGCCACACCTCGGCGTGCCCGACTTGCCACGACAGAACCTTGTTGCCCGCGTGCAGCACGCGGCCCACCGAGAGCCGCCGCTCGAACTCCTTGCACAGCGGGCTCAGGGTCATCAGGGTTTGCGGCACCGCGGTCCGCTCGCACGCCAGCGCTTCGGCGAGTCGCTGCGACAGTTCTTCGGCGTAGTGCTGATCGAAGAACAGGCCCTGCACGTTCAGTTCGAGGTCGCGCGCCTCGGCGACGATGTCGTCTTCGACGATCTTGTAATCGACCACCTCGCCGGGCGTCAGCCGCAGGTCGCCGGACGCGGCCCACGAGCGGAACGGGAACAGGTGGTCGCGCGCCTTCGCGGTCGCCTCCGGGAGCCAGAACAGCGGCCACACCAGCACCGCTTCCGGCCCCTCCTCCTCCCACGGGAACACGAACACCGCGCTCGTCATGTCCCGGGTGCGCGACAGGTCAAGGCCGAGCCGGCACGCGCGCCCGCGGAGCTCCTCGCGGTCGATCGACCGGCTCCCCCTCTCCCAGCCGGCGGTGTCGAGCCACTGGTTCGTGGAGCCGACCCACACGTTGAGCCGGTACTGCTTGAACCGGGCCACCTCGCGCGGGTTCCCCTTACAGCTCTCCCAGTCGGCGCGGAACTCGGACGGCTTGACGATGTGGCCCCAGGACGGGTTCGCCATGCGACCGAACTCTTCGAGCCGGGCGTCGATCTCCGCGTCGGTCAGCTTCTCCGGGGCCGCGTACTCGACGTGGAGGAAGTGCGGATCGTCCCGGTCCCCGCTGTTCACCTGCCGCCCGTACTGGCACCGCTCGAACCCGTAACTCGACGGGTCGTCGCCGGCCGTGGACACCGACAGGTTGAGCGGCTCCTTGCGGCTGATGCCGGCGCGGCTCGTGCGCTCGTGCATCGTGCGGTCGAAGACGTGGCACTCGTCGATCAGCACCGACCCGTTGATCCCCTCCTTCGCCTTCTGGCCCCGGTTGTCGTCGCCGGTCAGGATCAGCATCGCCGAGCGGGTCGCGGTGTGCGTGATCTGGAGCGTGGACTTGTTCACCTTGCAGTCGCCGCCGGACCGCTCGTCAAGGGCGGGCGACTGCTCCACCATTGCCACCGCGTGCTGCTGCGCGAGTTTGGCCTGCTCGCCGTTCTTCGCCGCCGCGTACACCTTCTGCCCCTGCTCGCCGTCGCCGGCGAGGAGGTACAGCCCGATCGCCGCGACGAACGGGGTCTTCCCGTTCTTCTTCGCCGCCCACAGGGACGCCTTCGTGAACCGCCTGATCCACCCGCCCCACTCGTCGGACCAGCGCACCCACCCGAACAGCCGCATCACGAAGTCGCGCTGCCAGGGCAGGAGCTTCAGCGGCTCGCCGGCCCGCGCACCCTCGTACA
>JBJSXS010000173.1:0-3435 GCA_046086545.1 Gemmata sp. | reverse complement strand
CGCCGCCCGCGCCGACCGCGAGCAGGTGCGCGACCGGCTCCACGCGCTGCGCCATGGGTGGCAGGAAAAACAGGCGGCGGCGCACGCCCGCGAACTGGCGGTTCACGACCTCGGCGCCAGGCGCGACGCGGTCGCGCAGCGCATCCGCGAGGACTACTGCGTCGAGCTGTCCGAGCTCGCGACCGCGCCCGGCGCCGCGGCGCCAACCGGCGACGACGCGACCGGCGCCGCGGCGGAAGCGCTCGCGGGCGGGCCGCAGCCCGCACCGGCCGAACCCGCCCCGCGCCCGGCGCTCGCGGAGCAGCAAGAGATCGAAGAGCTGAAGCGCAAGCTCGCCCGGCTCGGCAGCGTGAACATGGAGGCGCTCGAAGAGCTGGCCCGCGTCGAGGCCGAGTTCGGCGCACTTCAGGCCCAGCACGACGACCTCAACGGCGCGCGGCAGTCGCTCCAGCAGGTGATCGACACGATCAACAACGACAGCCGCAAGCTGTTCACGGACACGCTCACGGCGGTGCGGGGCTACTTCCAGGAGTTGTTCCGCAAGCTGTTCGGCGGCGGCCAGGCGGACATCGTGCTGGAGGACGAGTCCGACGTGCTGGAGTCCGGCATCGAGATCACCGCGCGGCCCCCGGGGAAGGAGCTGCGCTCGCTCTCCCTCCTTTCGGGCGGCGAGAAGACGCTGACCGCGGTGGCGCTCTTGCTGGCGATCTTCCGCAACAAGCCGTCGCCGTTCTGCATCCTCGACGAGGTGGACGCGGCGCTCGATGAGGCGAACACGCAGCGCCTGGCGGGTGTGCTGCGCGAGTTCCTGGACCGGAGCCAGTTCATCGTCATCACGCACAAGAAGCGCACGATGGCCGCGGCCGACCGGCTGTGGGGCGTGACGATGCAAGAGAGCGGCGTCAGCCGGCTCCTGCCGATGCGGTTCGAGGACTGGCCCGACGACGAACCCGCGCAGGTCGCGTGACGCCCGCCGCTCGCCCCAGCTACACGTCCGCGGTCTGCCGCCCGACGGCGGGGCGGCCGGGCAAGCCGCCGCTGCTGCTCCGCATGATGGGGCAACTCGACCAGCAGTTGTGCCGAACCAACCCGCGGCACGCGCGGCTCTCGGCCGGCGCGGTGGCGAGGCTCATCAGCGACACGCTCGAGCCGGTCGCCGCGGCGGACGGCGCGGCGAAGTAGCCGCCTTTCGGGCTTACGGGCTCACGGCTTACGGCACGCGGCGGCCGCGGCGCGAATCTGCTCGGCGACGGCGGCCGGGCAGCGCACCCCGGTGAGCCGCGCCAGGCGCTGCGCGGTGCGCACCTCCACCGAGCCGACCCCCAGCAAGCGCCCGAGCGGGCCGGCGCGCGGGGTCACGTCGGTCACGTCGGCCAGCGCGACCGGCGGCACCGGGCGGAACCAGAACCCGTAGTCGAGCACCAGCGCGCGGTCCGTGAGCCGGTACGTGTACGTCGTGGTGCGGTACACGAACACCGCGGCCAGCGGCACCCACCCGCCCCACGCGGCCGCGAACACGGCCAGCGCGCCGAGCCGCGCGGCCAGCGCCGACAGCCCCTCCAGGTACCAGCGCCCGGTCCACGCCACCACGGACGCGACCGCGACCGCCGCCACGGTCGGGGCCAGCGCCCGCGGGTGATACCCGAACCACGCCCGGTCCTCCTGGGCGGGGTCGTTCACCTGCCGCGGTGTCGTCACGTGCCTCACCTTCGTGCCCTTGCCCGGACTTATTAGAAGCGGTCAATCGGTCGAGTCCGGATTGAATACCGCGCACGCCGTCATACCCTCTACAACGTCTTAGCAATACGGGCTTCAGGGGAATCCGTCCGCACCGCCGCCCGGACCTGATGCCCGACCGCAGACACTACCCCGCTCCATCGCATGAACTACCAACTCCAGCGCCGCTCAGCCATCGGGCCGACCTTCCGGGCACAGGGCCTCGACGGTTTCCTCGTCACCGCCGCGGTGAACGTCACGTACCTGACCGGGTTCACCGGCGACTCTAGCTACTTCGCGGCCCTGCCGAAGCACGACACCCTCATCAGCGACACGCGGTTCGAGGAGCAGGTCAAGGAAGAGTGCCCGGACCTCGACGCGGTCATCCGCGGGCACAACAAGACCACCCTCGAAGCGGCGGCCGAGGTGCTGACGAAGGCCGGTGCCAGGAACGTGGGCGTCGAGGGCAACCGGATCACGCTGGGCGAGTTGGAGGCGCTCAAGGCCCTGGCCCCGAAGGTGACGTTCGTCCCGGTGAACGGGGTGGTGGAGGCGCAGCGGGCGGTCAAAGACCCCGGCGAGATCGAGCGCATCCGCGAGGCGGTGCGGGTGGCCGAGCGCGGGTTCCGCATGTTCACCGCCACCCTGCGCGAGTCGGACAGCGAAAAGGACATGGTGGACGCGCTCGAGGGGTACGTGCGCCGGGCCGGCGCCCGGGGCACCTCGTTCCCGCCCATCATCGCGGTCGGCGACCGCGGCGCGCTGCCGCACGCCCCGCCCACCGCGCGGCAGATCGGCGAGGGGAGCAAGCTGCTGGTGGACTGGGGCGCGGACCTGCTCTACAAGTCGGACCTGACCCGCACCCTGCGGAGCCCGTTCGGCACCGCCCCCAGCCGGCGCAACAAGATGGAGCGTGTGGGGTACGATTTCGACAAGCTGTACGCCATCGTCCTCGCCGCGCAGAACGCGGCGCTCGCGGCCATCCGCCCCGGGGCCAAGGCCCGGGATGTGGACGCCGCCGCCCGCAAGGTGTTCGCCACCTCGAAGCTGGACAAGCACCCGGACCTGAAGCTCGCGGACTACTTCACCCACGGGCTGGGCCACGGGATCGGGCTCGAAATCCACGAGGCCCCGAAGATTCGCGCCAACTCGGACGACGTGCTGGCCGCCGGCATGGTGGTGACCATCGAGCCGGGGCTGTACCTGCCCGGGTGGGGCGGCATCCGCATCGAGGACGACGTACTCGTCACCCACGACGGGTACAAGATGCTCTCCACGCTGCCCCGCGAGGCCGCCACGATCACCGCCGGATGACCCCCGCGGGAACGACGACCGCCCACGACCCGCCGGTGACGAACGGAAGGCGCGGGCGCCCGCGTTGCTGGGGGCGCGTTCGCGATTCGCAAGCTGCCGCCCGGCCCCCGGGCTGATAGACTGACCTCTCTTGTTCCCCGGTTCCGAGCCGGGGGTTTTCGTTCATCGAGGGTTCCGCGGTGGCCGACGACAAACGAGACGCGCCCCGACCGTTCGACGCACGCACGGTCGAGCACCTCCTGAAGCTCATGACCGAACACGACCTCGGCGAGGTCTACCTGCAAGAGGGCGAGCAGCGCATCCGTCTGCGCAAGCGGGGCGCTGTGGCCGTGGCGCCGGTCGCCTACGCACCCGCCGCGCCGGTGGCCCACGCGCCGGCCGCGCCGGTGGCCCACGCGCCGGCCG
>JBJSXS010000172.1:0-2449 GCA_046086545.1 Gemmata sp. | reverse complement strand
CGGGTAATTTACTTGCCGGTTTGCACGTAGCGGCGCCAGTCGGATTCGAGCTTCATCAGGTCTTTGTCCTTCCACCCGGCCGCGTCCAGCGCCTGCGGGGTGGTCGGGCTCGCGTTGTTCTCGCCCGGCTTCAGCGCGTCGAGGAACATCGAGAACTTGGCCGCGCCGGGGCCGTAGGCGAGGTACTCGGCGAAGCTCGCCGCGAGGACGTCGCCGTTGGTGATCTTCGACTCGCCCCAGATCTCGGACATGGCCGGCGGTTTGCCGCCCTTCGCCCCGAGAACGGCGCTCTTGGCCTGAGAGCGGTACGCCTGGTACCGCTTCGAACTGGTCCCCTCGGCCCGAATCGCAGTTGCGCGGCCGAACCCGTTGCGGAGCCACTCCGGGACCGACTCCCGGCCGAGGATCTTCGCCTTCAGGTACTCGCCGGAAAGACGGGCCGCGGTACTCGCGTACAGGTCCGCGTCGGTCGGCTTGCCGGGCACGTTCACCGGGTCCACCAGCACCGGCGGGTCGACCCGGATGTCCGCGTACACGCCCTCTGGCGGCTGCTGAAACGCGCGCCGCATCAGCGCCTTGAACTCGGCGTCGTCCGGTACGAAGTAGACCACCAATTTCCCCTTCCACGGAAAGTCCTTCGCGTCGTACTTCAGCGCCTTGCGGGTCAACTCGGTCGTCTTCTCCAGCGCGGCGCCCAGCGCTTTGGCCTTGTCCTCGGAGAGCGACCCGACGATCAGGTAGTTGTCGGTTTCGACCACCGTGGGCTTGGCAACCCCGGCCTTCTTGAGGTTCGCGAGCGCGGCCTCTTTGGCCTTCGCGACCGCCTCCTTGTCCTGGGCCAGAGCGGGCCCGGGCGCGTCGAGTGCAAGGGCGGCCACAAGCGCGGCGCACAGCGCGCCGGCGGCAACGGACCGAACGCATGACAACATGACAGGCCTCCGAAAGCGGGGGAATTACACCCGGATTCGCTAGATACCGATTCGAAGTCGTGCCCGAGCTCCCGCGGCGCACGGGGACGCTCAAATACCCGTCACCGTTCCATGTGGAACGGTCGATACCCAATTGACGGTCAGAGCTACGCGAGGTGGGTCCCCTCGTTACAGCCCGAGCACGTCGTTCATGGTGTACCGCCCGGCGGGCCGGTTAGCCATCCACTTCGCGGCCAGCAGCGCGCCCCGCGCGTAGCTGTCGCGGTTGTGGCCCTTGTGGACCAGTTCGAGCGTCTCACCGATGGTGGTGAAGATGATCGTGTGTTCGCCCACGTTGTCGCCGCCGCGGACCGCGTGGACCCCGATCTCGGTGTCCTTGCGCTCGCCCACGATGCCCTCGCGCCCGTGGACGAACTCGCCGCCCTGCACCTCCCGGATGATCTCCGCGAACCGCATCGCGGTACCGCTCGGCGAGTCCTTCTTGAACCGGTGGTGCCGCTCCACGATCTCGGCGTCGAACCCCTTCCCCTTGAGCTTCTCCGCGGTCACCCGCACAAGGTTGAAGAGCAGGTTGACTACGAGGCTCATGTTTGGGGCGAACAGCACCGCGGTCGTGTGCGCCGCGGCCTCGATGTCGGCCTTCTGCGGGTCCGTGTGCCCGGTGGTGGCGACGACGATGGGCACGCCCCTATCGGCGCACACCGGGAGGACGGCCATGGTGCCCGGGGGCGCCGAAAAGTCGATCAGGCAGTCCACGCGGTGGCCGGGCGGGAGGTCGTAGCGGATCGGCAGCCCGATGCTGCCGACCCCCGCGACCTCACCCGCGTCATTGCCCTGGAGCGGGTTGGTGGGCGCGTCGATGGCCGCGACGAGGTGCAACTGCGGGTCCTCCTTGGCCAGCGCGACCAGCCGCTGGCCCATCCGCCCGCACGCCCCGTTGATCGCGATGTGAGTCTTCATGGAGCCGACCACGCTGGAACGAGTAAGGGGATTAGCACGTAGAGTACCACCGGCGCGGGCGCCAGGCACCGGCCGAGCGCCCAAAAAGCGCGCGCCCGGCTACGCATTCTGTTGGATCGCGCGCACGATGGCCGGCAGGTCGTTGGGCACCCGCAAGGCGCGGTTCGGGAACGCGACGGACGTCACCCCGCGCGCGGTGAGTTTCGCAGCGGTGGCCGGGTCCGCGGAGTGGTACGCGACCGTCTCGTCCGGGTCCTTCAGCACGTGCCCGGTGAGAACGCACACCACCCGCTCGTTCTTCCCGATCACGCCCTCGGCCACCAGTTTTCGCACGCCGGCGGCGCTCGCCCCGCTCGCCGGCTCGCAGCCCAGCCCGCCGGCCCCGATGCGCGCCTTCGCGTCGAGAATCTCGGCGTCGGGCACCGAGCGCACCACGCCCTCGCACCAGTCCATCGCGCGCAGCGCTTTGGGGAGGTTCACCGGGCGGTTGATCTCGATGGCGCTGGCGATCGTGTGGGCCCGCTTCGCGTCGCGGTCGAGCTCGTCGTAGTAGTGGCAGG
>JBJSXS010000171.1:0-4340 GCA_046086545.1 Gemmata sp. | reverse complement strand
GCTCGCGCGCGGCCACAGCGAGAGCGGCGAACGGGGACGCGTACACCAGCGGCGGCACGAACCCGCCGCACACCAGCACCGCGACCCATCCGTAGGCGCGGAGCGCGGCCGCGCGCAGGTCGGGCGCGTGGCACGCCGCGTTCACGCCGACGGCGGCTCCGAGCACGACGGTGCCGATCGTGAGCCCGCAGGCGGACCCGATCAGCTCGATCTCGACGCCGCCGAACAGTTGTGTGAGGAGCAGGACCGGGAGCCCGGCGAGGACCGCGGCTAGCACGAACGCGACCCGCCCGACCGCCTTGCCCAGCACGATCTCGCCGTCGGTCAGAAGGGTGGTGAGCAGGAGCGGTAGGGTCTGGCGGTACTTCTCTTCGGCCACCGCAGCGGCCGCGACCGCAGGGGTGACGGCGACCGCCGCCGCGAGTTGCGCCTCGAGCAGCGCCAGCACGAACGCGCGGGCGAACTGCGGCACCTCGGCGGGCGACAGGACGAGTCCGGGGCCGTAGAACAGGTCGCGCACCGGCACCGGGCGGAACCAGTACGCCGCGAACGCGACGAACGCGACGAGCAGCGTGTACAGGACCACGAGCCGGACGCGCACGGCATGCCCGCGCCGGGCCAGCCGGCGCAGCTCCCACGCGGCCACCGCTCGCACCGCCCCCCCCACTAGCGGTCCTGAAGGCCGAGCGCGATGCCGGCCTTGCCGAACGGGACCACCGCGGCCGACCAGTCGCTGACCACCTTCACCTCGGCCGAGCGGCTGCCGGACACGCGGGCGTTCTGCCGGGCCACCCACATCCGCCCCCACGCCTGCCCCGCCCGGAACTCCTTCGGCCTGTCGCCCGGCGGCTCCGCCCACGCCTCGTCCGCCTTGTCCTTGGGGGACGCGGCGATGCGCAACTGGACGGCGCTGCCCTTGGCCCACGCCCGCAGCCCGTCGTCCGGGATCGCGTCGGCGAACATCCTCGCCTGCTCGTGCTTTCCTTTCTCGGCGGCGATCTGGGCGAGCCGCAGCACCGCGTACGGGGAAACCTCCTTCTTGGCCCTGTTCGCGGACACGACGCCGTACGCGGCGTCGAGCGCCGCGGTCGGGTCGGTCCCCCAGTCGGCGCACAGCACCAGCGCCCGCACCTGGCCCTCCAGCGGGCCGGGGCGCCGCGCGAGGTTCAGTGCCTCGTCGGCCTGGTTGTCCAGCAGCGCCTTGCCGCAGTACGCGAACCGGGCCGGGTCCGCTACCGGGTTGCTGGTCGGCGGGGCGGCCACGCGCGGCGCCTGCTGGGTGTCGAGCGCGAGGAACAACGTCTGCGCGGACGCGGGCGTCGGGACGCCCTTGATCAGATCGGCGCCGCGCCCCTTCAGGTCCTCGGCCGCCTCCCGGGCCAACTCGGACCCCTTGTCCGCGCGGTAGAGCTCAAGGGCCACCAGCGCCTTTGCCTCGTCCTGCTCGGCCGCGCCGAACAGCGCGACCGGGATCAGTTCGGCCGCGAGCTGCGCCTGCTCCCGCTTGAACAGTTCGCGGGCGAGCCGCCGGGCCAGGTGGTTCTTGAACTCGAATTCGGCCCCTTGCAGCAGCGCGAGCGTCTGCCGCAACTCGTCCAGCACGGTGTACACCCGCTCGTTGGGGCGCGTCTTCAGGTCCGCGGTCGGGAACCAGCGGATGCGGAGCTGGTCGCGCGCCTGCTGCTCGGTGCCCCCCAGCGCGAGCAGCGCGACGGCGAGTTCGGCCGCCACCGCGTTGCGGGCCGGGGTGGGCTGCGCCTTGCGGACCGCGTCCCGAGCGTCGGTGAACTGCTTCTGCGCGTCCTTCAACTTCTTGGGGTCGTCGTGCCGCAGCGCGTGCTCGGCGCCGGCAGTGAACAGGATCGCCGCGAGCAGCGGCGCCTCGGGCGGCGCGTCGCCGGGCGGGAGCGCGCCGGTGGTCTTGGCGAACTCCTCTTGCGCGTCGCTGATGAGCCGGTTCTCCTTCCCTTCGGTCCGCGCGCGGAACAGGTACGCGGTCCCGTACACCAGCCCGCCGACCAGACCCAGCACCAGCACCGCGAACAGGACGATCTGCTTGAGCGGGCGCGGCTCCAGCTCCTCTTCCAGAATCTTCTCGCGGAACGTCTCGGTCGAGACGCGCTGCACGTCGGCCGCGTCCTGCACGCCCTCGAGCTTCTCGTTGGCGCCCTTGGCGAGGCTGGGCAGTTTGGTCTTCTGGACGCGCCAGTCCTCGCTGTTGGTGTCCTTCGGCTCGGGGATCTTGATGCGCTGGCGGCACTCGGGGTTGGGACAGAGGGTGTTCTTGCCGGCCCGCGCGATCGGCTCGGTCCACTTGTGGTCGCAGTGCGGGCACTCGACCGGAATCAGCTGCGGGCCCTGGTCTTCCTGCCTGGCCGGCTCGTCGGCGAGCGCCCGCTGCGCGGCGGCCTCGGCCTCGGCCAGTTCCTCCGCGGTCGCTCTGCGGGGCTCGGTCGGCACCGCGACCGGCTGCGGGATCACGATCTTGTTGCGGCACGTTTTGCACGTCGCCGTCTTCCCGGCCAACTCGTCCTTGAGCTTGTAAGCGTGTGCGCAGTGGGGGCAGTTGAACTCGATCGCCATGTGCTGTGATCCCGCCGCGAGGTCGGTGCGTGGTCGAAGCGACTTGACCCAGGCATTATCCAACGAATCCGGCCGGGAGGCAATCGCCGGGGCGCCAACTCGCGCGCCGCCGGGCCGCGCAGACGGTCCGCCCGCGGGCCGGTGAGCGGCCGGCGCCCGACCCCGCACCTTGACCGCAAGGCGGATCTCAGGATCGCCACCGACCTTCACATACAAGCCGCGCAAGTGGCCGCCGCGCTTCAGACCCGGTTCGGAATCTGGTGGCACCGCGGGCCGTGCGTGGTACCATCACCTGCGTTGATCCCCCCAACACCTTTCCGACGGAGAACATCATGCGCGTGACTACACTCGCGCTCGTGGCGCTCGTGGCGCTCGCCTCGACCGGCAGCGGTGCGGAGGTCGTCAAGAACGCCGCCGCGGGCGCGCCGAAGATCAAGTCCATCGACGCGATCAAATTCGCGCCGGACGGCGTGCTGCTCGTTGGCGACGGTCCCGGGGCGCAGCTCGTCGCGATAGAGACCGGCGACACGAAGGCGAAGCCCTGGAAGGCCGACGCCAAGACCGCGAAGATCGACGAGAAGCTCGCGGCGCGACTCGGAGCGCCCGCGAAAGGCATCGAGATTCGCGGCATGGCCGTCAACCCGGTGTCGCACACCGCGTACTTCGTCGTGCGCAAGCTGGACGACAAGAAGACTCTTATCCTCACGGTGGACGGGGGCGGCGAAGTGGGCGAGTTCGCGATGGAGAGCGTCAGGCACGTTGTGATTCCGCTGCCGAAGGGCGACACGGCCCCGGTGACGCGCGTCACCGACCTCGCGTGGATGGGCGACCGCGTGCTGGTCGGCGCGGTGGCGAGCGAAGAGTTCGCCTCGAAGGTGTGCTCGATCCCCGCGCCGCTCGACCCGACGGCCGGGGCCAGGGCGTTCAGCACGGAGACGTACCACGTGTCGCACCGCAAGTGGGAGACCCGGGCGCCGATGACCTCGCTGGTGCCGTTCGAGGCCGAGGGGAAGAAGTACGTCGTCGGGGCGTTCGCCTGCACGCCGGTGGTGCGATACCCGCTGGACGACGTGAAGGCCGGCGCGAAGGTGAAGGGCGAGAGCGTGATCGAACTCGGCTCCGGCAACCAGCCGCGCACCATGATCGCCTACGAGAAGGGCGGCAAGAGCTACGTGCTGATGAACACCTTCCGGTTCCACCACAAGAACAAGCCCTTCGGGTGGAGCCCCTACGTCACGTTCCGCATGGAGTCGGGCCTGTTCGGCGAGAGCGATAAGCTGAACGAGAAGGCGCTCCTGCGGCTGACCGGTGACAAACCCGCGACGGACCGCATCAAGATGGTCGAAGAGTTCGAGGGCACCGTCCACCTCGACAAGCTCGACAAGGAACGCGCGCTGGTCGTGAAAGAGGAGAAGGAGGGGGGCTTGACGCTCGCGGTGCTGCCGCTGCCGTGAGCCGGTGGTGCCCCTCGCCCGCCCCACGAAGGCCCGCGGCGGGCGAGGGGCGAACCTACACCGTGCGACAACTGCGTACCTCGCTGCAGTGCCCGTCATGCTCCACCTCACCCTGTGTGTCTCCGTGTTCGCCGCACCGGTGCGGGTCGTCCCCGGCGCGACGCCGGCCGAAGTCACCGTCGTCGCGCGGCTGCCCGATCAGCTTGCCGCGGGGGCGCTCTCGCAGCGCGACGGCGAGGCGCGGCTCCGGTTCGTGCTGCTGGCCGCAGGCGGCGACTCATCCGGCCCGGCGATGCTCGGCAC
>JBJSXS010000170.1:0-3570 GCA_046086545.1 Gemmata sp. | reverse complement strand
CCCGTGAGCGGGCCGGACTTCATGGCCACCGTGCTGGCGCTGCTGGGCATCGACCCGACGAAGGATTTGCACGCCGGTAGCCGCCCGGTTCGGACCACCGCCCCGGGTGCGAAGCCGATCTCGGAAGTCGTCGGCAAGGGGTGACCCCGCCGGCCACCGACACGCCCACCGAAACCGCCCGAACACACGCCAGGACTGTCCCACCAATCCCACCCACCCGCCGAGGGCATCTCATGCTGACCATTTGCGACCGCGGGCACGCCGCCACCTGTCAGGGCCGCACCCGCCGCGAGTTCCTCCGCATCGGCGGCCTCGCGCTCGGCGGGCTGACGCTGCCGGACCTGCTGGCCGCCAGGGCCCGTGCCGGTTCCGGCGATTCGACCGACCACAAGTCCGTCGTCCTCCTCTTCCTCCAGGGCGGCCCAACCCAACTGGAAACGTGGGACCCGAAGCCGGACGCGCCGGAAGAGTACCGCACCATCGTGGACACGATCCCGACCGCGCATCCGGGCGTCCGGTTCAGCAAGTACTTCCCGCGACTGGCCGCCGCCGCGAATCAGTTCACCCTGTTCCACTCGTTCGCCTCGGGCAACGGCGGGCACACCTACGAGTCCGTCACCACCGGCGGGAACAAGACCAAGGCGTCGATGAGCGCCGCGTACGCGAACCTGGCCGGCGGGGTCAACCCGCGGAACAGCCTGCCGACGAACATGCTCCTCCTCCCCGAGGCCGTCCAGGACGGGTTGAAACTCCAGAGCAACTTCGAGACCCAGGCGTTGCCGACGCTCACCCAGACGGGTTCGCTCGGGTCGCAGTACGAGGCGTTCAACCCGGCGGGCGGTTCCACCCTCACCCGGAACATGACCCTCACCCTCCCCCGCGAGCAGTTCGACGACCGGCGTCGGTTGCTCGCCGGATTCGACGCGCTCCGCCACGACCTCGACCGGGGTCGCGCGCTCGCCCAGGCCGACAAGTTCCAACAGCAGGCGTTCGACATCATCACCCGCGGGGTGACGGACGCGTTCGACCTGAGCAAGGAGGATCCCAGGACGCTCGGACTCTACGACACGAGTAAGCTGTTCAAGCTGGAAGACGCCACCAAGTGGGGAGACATGCGGCGGTCGTCGAACCTGCTCGGCAAGCAGATGCTGTTGGCCCGGCGGCTGTGCGAGGGCGGGGCCGGGTTCGTCACCGTGTCCGACTGCGGCTGGGACATGCACTCGAACGGGAACAGCCCGAAGAAAATGGACGGGCTGAAGTGGCTGGCCCCGCAGGTGGACCACGCGATCGCGGCGTTCCTGGAGGACGTGAAGCAGCGGGGCCTGTCGGACCGCATCCTGCTGATCGTGACCGGGGAAATGGGGCGGACGCCGAAGCTGAACAAGGACGGGGGCCGCGATCACTACGGGAACCTCACCCCGCTACTCGTGGCCGGCGGCGGGCTGAAGACGGGTCAGGTCGTCGGCAAGTCGGATGCCACGGCCTCCAAGCCGGTGACGAAAACCTACACGCCCGCCCACCTGTTCGGGACGGTCATGCGGTACCTAGTCGATGTCGGCCAACTCCGGCTCCGCACCGACCTCAACCGCGACCTGATGGCCGCCATCGATAGCGCCCCGACCATCCCCGAGTTGGCCTGACCTCATTCTCGAGATTCCCCATGCGTCGACTCTTTGGGTTGATCTGTCTCGCCGCGGTCGGCCCCGGATCCCTGCGGGCCGACCCGCCCGCGCTCGACGGTTCGTGGTGCGTCCTGCTCGCCCACCGGGGCGACGCGGACGCGCTCGACGACCCGGCACTACGGGACTCGGTCGTGACGATCAAGGGCGACCGGCTGGAGTGGAAATCGGCCGACGGCAAGGTCAGTCACTTCGCCGCGACGATCGCGATCCGGGAGGCCAAGGACAAGGGCGCGCTCAACGAGTTGGATTTGCAGCCGGTTGGCGGCAAGGCCGACAAGCCGCTCCCCGGCATCTACGACCTGTACCTGCCGGACCACCTGAAGATCTCCTTCCACGAGACGGCGCGGCCGAAGGGGTACAGCGGCGGCCGCCAGTACACCTTCTTCCTGCTCGAACGCGTCAAGCCCGACTCGCCTCGTCCGAAACGGACGACCGGCAAGGACGCCGAACTGCTCCTCGGCACCTGGACGATGCTCACGAGCCTGGACGACGCGTCGGACAAGATCCGGCCCGGGCCGCACTCGGGGCACGTGTGCGTCATCACCAAGACGCGGATCGAGTGGAAGGCAACGCCGAAATCCCCCACCCCGTCCGTCGGCGCGGACTACACGATCGACCCGACGAAATCGCCGCGGGCGATGGACTTCCGGAACACCAAGGGCGGCAACCCGGCCCCGCCGGAAGACGGCTACCTGCCCGCGATCTACGAGTTTATCGACGACGACACGCTAAAGATCTGCTACCCCGAGAGCGGGTTCAAGAAGGACACCGCCCCGAAGGACCGCCCGCGCCCGACCCGCTTCTACTCGGACGGCGACCGGAACCTCTGGGTCATGAAGCGACAACCCACCGTAGCCTCGAAGGAACCGGTGAAACCATGACCCGCAGCATTATTGCCGCGGCCATCGTGATCCTCACGGTTGGTGTGCCGTCGCGGGCCGACGACAAGGCCGACTATGACCGAGCGGTGAAACCGCTGCTCGTCAAACACTGCGTCGCCTGCCACGGGGGCGAGAAGCCCAAGGGCGGGGTGCGGTTCGACGGGCCGGTCCCCAACCTGACCGACCCGAAGGTAGCCGAGAAGTGGCTCCTGGCGCGGCGGATGCTCGCCCAGGGTGAGATGCCGCCGGAGGGGAAGCCGCGGCCCACCGCCGATGAACTGCTTGCCACCATGATTTGGATCGAGGACACCGCGGCGCGGGCATCCGTCGTCAACCGTGGCGGGGTCGGCCGGCGTGCCCTGCGGCGGCTCACCAACCGCGAGTACGTCGCCACCCTTCACGACTTGCTCGGCCTGTCGTTTCCATACGCCACCGGCGACCTCAGCACGCGACTGCCGAGCGACGCCATCGCCAACACCTTCAGCAACGACAGCAACTCCCAGGTCACGCAGGCGCTGCTGCTCCGCCGGAGCCTCGACCTCGCCGAAGACCTGCTCGCCGTCGCGCTGCCCGCGGAGGGCACGGTCAAGCCATTCCGGTACGACGTGGACCTGCGCTCCCTCGTCGCCGAGAAGCGCCGGGCGTTCGCCGCCCTGCCGGACGCGGCCCGGAAGGGTCAGCGCGGTCCGGCGATTCAGAACGTGGCCGTCCCCGTTAACGTGAAGGGCGGCGACCCGGCCAAACTCGGCGTGCAGGGCGTCCCCAACAGCCCACTGGCAGTCGAACACCTCGACCCGGCCCGCGGGTTGATGCTGGAGCCGAACCCGATCCTCATCGGCGTGAACCGCAACGCGGTCACGCTGGCTCTGCCGTTCGTCCCCGAAAGCGGCGTGCTCCGGGTGCGCGTCCGCGCGGCCGCGGTGATGGACCACGACGACAGCGCTCCAGTGTTGCGGCTCAGCTTCGGCGGGCCGCAGGGGCCGGGGAACGTCGCCTATCCGGTGGCC
>JBJSXS010000169.1:0-4291 GCA_046086545.1 Gemmata sp. | reverse complement strand
CGCGCCGATGCCGGCGCCACTGTTGGCGGCCGAAGCGGCCGGGGTCCCGGCTGTGGCCGGGGCGGTGTTTTGAGCCAGGGCCGGCGCGGCGCAAACCGCGACGAGGACGAACAGGGCGAGGGCGATCCGGCAAGCGAGCTTCATGGCAGTCTGTCCTTTTCTAGTCAAGGGTTTAGGAGCGCGACCGGGGCCGGCGCGCGGGGTCAGTGTTCCGGGTTCAGTTGCATGCCCAAGAAAATCGACGTCAGGAGCACGAACACGAACGCCTGCAAGAAAGCCACCAGCAACTCCAACACGTTCAGGGCGGTCCCCATTAGCACTGCGGCCGCGGTGCCCTCGGGCGAAAACCCGCCCTGCGCCGGGTCGGCCACCGCGAACAGGAGGATCACCCCGAGCGCGACGTGCCCGGCGAAGATGTTGGCAAAGAGACGCACGGCCAACACGCCGGCCCGAAGGAAGATGCCGGCGAACTCGATGATCGCGATGAGTGGCACGATCAGCACCACAAGGAACGCGGTCATCACGAAGTTGTCGCCCTTCAGCCGCGGGATGAACGACGAGGCGTAGCCGCCGACACCGAGTTTCCGCAAGGCCGAGACTTGTGTGACAGCGAACACGATCAGCGCGAGAACGAGAGTTACGCTTATGTCTGCGGTGGGCGACCCGAGTAACGGGATCATGCCCAACAGGTTGCAGGCGAGGATGAAGAGGAAAAGCGTCCACAGGAGCGGCACAAACCGGTCCGCGTAGTGCTCGTGCGGCTTGTGTGCCGGCGTGTGCGGTTGCATCTGCTCCGCAACGGCGGTCGCGATCCCGTGCGGCTTGTCGTGATCGTCGTGGTGTTCGTCGTGCCCGTGGTGCCCCGCCTGAATGTTCGGTCGCGCGACCTCGTCTCGGATAAACAGCAGGAACATTTCGAGGAAGTTCCAGAACGGGCCGCGGGGCGGGGTGCCGTCCTCGGTCCGGCGGGCGAGCAGGGTGTACGGTACGGCGACGGCGACGGCAGCAACCACCAGCAGAATCTGGTGCTTGGTTATCGGCCCGACCCAGGCGTGGTCGAGAACGTGGTCGAGCGGGTTGAGCGCCATCTTCGATCCCCTCTTCCGTCGATCTTCCGTCAACTACCCGCTGTTCACCGGTCAAACGGGCCACGCGGGTTACGTTGCGTGCCGTTCGAATCGCCCACTCGCCGTGCCATCCAGAACAGGTGCCCGATACCGCCAACGACACCTAGTACCGCGCCGCCAACCAGACCCCACGGGGCGAACCCGTAGCGATCCTGTGCCCAGACCCCGATCAGGATCGGGGCCACCATCTCGGTCACGGCTGTTCCCGCTAACGCCAGCCCGCGGTAATCCGAGCCTCCGCTTTGCCCCTGTCCACCACTCACGGGGTAGCCCCCGACCTGATCTGCCGTGCCCTATTGATTAGCAGACCGCACTCTACGACAAGCGTGACCAGGTACAAGTATGCAACCCACTGTGCGAACCGTTCACGCGGGGTGCCGAACTGCTCCATGGCCTCGCCGAACACCACGACGCCAATAACCGCCGCCCCGAGTCTCATTGCGGTGCCGATCATTACAGCAGCCGGACCGAAATCCGGCAGCCGTTTGCTGGCAAGCTCGGCGAAAACAAGCGTAATACCAGCGGGTGCGAGGCACAATGTTGTCGCAAGAACAACTGGCACCGCAGCGACCGAGCCACCAGCAAGTAGAACAACAACGAAACCCAATCCGGCGGCAGAGAGGGACGCCACGGTCAACACGATGAGGTTCGCGGCTATTCCCACCGTTTGCTCATCACTGCAGCACGCAAAATCTTTACAAGGGCGTATTGTGATTAACTCCGATGCGAAGTCAATCCGCTTCTCGTGAAATCTTTCACAAGAGCAGCTGGGCTCTCGATATGAGCACGAGAAACTACTGGCTGAACTGCAATCGGCCTGGAATTTTTGCGAAGCGTAAATTCTCCGACCACCTGCCAACTTTTCGGCGTCGCCTCCTTTTAGAGAGCGGAGTACCGGCGCAGATCGTTGCATTCAGAGTAGAAGCAACATGGAACCCATCTCTGGTCAGGAAATCAGATTGACAGGTCGGGTTGTATTTTCATAAGATATATTTAGTGTAAGGAATTAGCACGCCCTAAACCTGGCTTGATGATGCCCTCGCCACCCGCGCGCGGGCACCCGATCCAACTGCCATTCATTGTTGGTGTCGGCGCTGGGTTCCGCCTCGTTCTTTTTTTGTCCCGCGTGGACATTCCCGGCCCTTGCGATCCCTGGCCGGAAGGTAATGGCCCGCCGGGAGGGAACCCGGAGTCGCGGCTTTCCGGCACGGACGTTTCCTGACCATCCCACAACCGCCCGACTGGTGCGGGGGAGTGGCTCGCCGATGAAGACTGCTGGCTCGCTGACCGATCGGCCCAAGAAGGAGCTTGCCGAAATTGCCCGGCGCCGTGGCGTTCGCGGCTGGGACGGAATGGACAAGACGGCCCTGTTGAAGGCGCTATCCAAAGTGACTTCCGCGCCGAAGCCTGTCAAGTCGTCTAGGGCGGCAAAATCCGCAGTCAAGCCGGCTGTGAAGGTGGCTACAAAAATCACCACCCTCAAAAAGGCGAAGCCCGCGCTTACGCGGCCGACCAGGACGGTTACCAAGATCCGCAAGCCTGTGGTGAAGAGCGCTCCTGTGGTGAAGATCGCTCCTGTAGTGAGCTTCGCCAAGGCTAAACCGTCCACGCCGGCAGTGAAGCCGGCCGCCCCCGTCGTCCAGGCCAAGCCTGCTACGAACGGGGCGCACAAACCGCCGCCGCCGGTGGCGGCCAAGCCGCTGATTTCCAAACCCGCCGCCCCGGCACCGCGCCCGGTCACCAAGACCCTGGTTCTGCCGCGCGAGCCGGCCAAAGACATCGCCCGAATCACCGGTCCGCTCGTGAAGGACCGGATCGTGCTGACGGTCACCAACCCTTATTGGCTGACCGCCTACTGGGAACTGTCCCCGCACTCTGTCCAGCGCGCCGAGGCGGCCCTACGCCAGGACTGGCACGGGGCGCGACTCATTATTCGGCTCTTCGACGTCACCAGTGGCGACACGACCAGCACATCCGAGACGCCGGTCAAGGACATTGTGCTGCACGGGACCGGCCAGAACTGGTACATCGACGTTCCACAGCCCCCGCGTGCTTACCGTGCCGACATCGGGTACGTGTCGCGGCGCGGCGACTTCTACGTGCTGGCCCGGTCGAACGTCGTCACTCCTCCCAAGGAAGGCGTTGGGGAGGCGGCCGACGGGTTCGAGACCGGGTGGGACGACGACGATGCGAAGCGCAAGGCCGAGCGCATTCTCGCCACGTCCACCGGGTTCGAGTCGTCCGGCAGCCCGGAGTTGCGCGAGTTCTTCGAGGAGCGCACCGGCCGCAGCCTCGGGCCGCCCAAGCAGACCGCCTTTGGCACCGGCGCGGTGCCGCCGGCAAGTGTCAAGAAGTTCTTCTTCGAGATCGATGCCAAGCTTGTCGTGTTCGGTCGTACCGATCCGACCGCACACCTGACGCTTAACAACGACCCGATCAAGCTCAACCCGGACGGCACCTTCCGGCAGGTTTACAACTTGCCCGACAGCCGTCAGATCATCCCCGCGGTCGCGGCCAGCGCCGACGGCGTCGAGGAGCGCACCATCGTCCTCGCCGTCGAGCGCAACACCAAACACCTCGATCCGATGATCCACGACCAGATGAACGAGGTCTAGTGGGGTCGAAAGTCCGAAGGTCGAAAGTCGTAACGTCGGAGACCTTCCGGGCGGGGGCTTTCGACCTTCGGACTTTCCCCGAAACGAATGCTGCTCGATTACATCTTCGCCGATGAACCGGGGGTCGCGCTCGGCGAGTTCTCCCTGGTGCGTGTTTCGCGGCGCGCGATGGCGACCACGTTCGAGATCGACATCCCCACCGGGGCGCACCCGAATCCAGTTGCTGCGGCCGAAGCCGCGCTCGATCTCGTTGACACTCTCGAAGCACAACTCACGGTCTACCGCGAAGACTCCGAAGCGTCACGGTTGAACGTCTCGGCTGTTGAGGCTTTTATCGAGGTCGAATTGCACCTCTTCGACTTGCTGTCGCGCTGCGCTGTCTGGACCAAGGAGACCGGCGGGGCGTTCGACGTTGCGACCGGCGCGCTAACGAAAGCATGGGGCTTCTACCGGCGCGAGCCGCGCGTCCCGGCGGCACGCGAGTTGAGCCGCGCGATGCACGCCACAGGATTTCGGCACGTCTTGCTCGATGAAGCGCGGCGGGCGGTG
>JBJSXS010000168.1:0-4715 GCA_046086545.1 Gemmata sp. | reverse complement strand
GGTGTGGTGGGCGGTCGCGGCCGGGGTGGTCGCGGTCGGCGCGGCCACGCTCGCGGCGGTCGGGCGCCGCTGGGCGGAGCCTTCCGAGCGCCTGTCGGCGGCGGGCCTGCTCGCGGTCGCGGCCGGGGTGACCGGGGTGGCGCTCGCGGTCGGTGCCGGGCGCGCCGGGTTCGACGGCTGGGCGACGATGGGGCTGTGGTCGCGGTACTCGATGCTTTCCTGGCCGCTGCTCGCCGCCGCGTACCTCGCGGCGGTCAAGCTCGGGCGGAAGTGGGTGCCCCTCGCGTTGTGCGCGGGGGCGTTAGTCGCGCTGCCGGGGAACACCGCCACCGGGCTGCTGAACGGGGCCGCGGTGGCGCGAGACTACGCCGGCATCCGGGCACAGGCGCGAGCGGGGCAGAGCGCCGAAGAGATCGTCAGCGGGAAGCCGTTTTCGGAGAGCCACCACGCCGGGCAGCGGGAGCGGGCGTTGCGTGGGGTTCCGCTGTTGCGCGCCGCGCGCGTGGGCATCTTCGCGAGGTAGCGAGCGATGGGCAGTCTGTGGTGGTGGTTCGCCGGCGGGGTGGCCGTCCTCGCCGCCGCCGCGCTGGTGGTACGGTGGCTGTTCCGCCTGGGCCGGATCGTTCACGTCGAGCGGTGCCGCGAACTGTTCCGGCTCCAGCACGAGCGGTTCGAGGAGCAACTCCTGAAGGCCGCCGGTTCCAGCGGGCTGCCCCGCGGGCTGCGGTGGGTCGGGTGCCGCATCACCGGCGACGCGGTGCTGGTGCGCGACGGCGCTACGGGCGGCATCGTCGCTCTCGTCCCCGTGCTGGTCGAATTCGAGCCGCAGGAGGGGGGCGACATGGAGGCGGTGCCGGCGGCGCGCGAGCCCCGCCCGGCGACCGCGGTGTTCGGGTTCCACCGCGGCAACTGGCACACCGCCGGCCGCGTGGTGTTCAACCACAGCCCCGACCAGACGGTGACCGCGTTCCCCGAGCTGCAGCGGCTCCCGGACCACGTGTGACCCCCGCGCCGCTTGCAGGTTCGCGAGTTGCGAGGTCACGACAGGAACGGGATCGCCAGCGGGTAGGGCCACACGCGGCCCTCGTTGGCCTTCGTTGCCGCGATGATCGGGAACACGATCCCGAGGACGATCACCACCGGCAGCAGCACGAACCCGACGAACACGAAGCACAGCGCGAAGCTGACCGCGAGGTAGATGTAGTACGAGATGAGCCAGTTGACCGCGTTCCTGCCGTGCCGGTCGATCCGCGGGTACTCGTCCTTCTTCGACTGCCACATGATGATCGGGGCGATGATCCCGGCCAGCAGCGCGAAGTGCCCGACCAGGATCGAGAGGTGCATCCACATCGCCCACTCGCGCGACTTCTTCTCCAGCTGCCGCGGGGACAGGGGCTCGTCGTCGTCATCATCGTCGTAATCGTCGCGGCGCCGGCGGGCCGGGCGGCGCTCCTCGCGGTCGCCCGAGTCTTCGTCGCGGTCGCGCTCCCGACGGCGGCGCCGTCCCCGGTCGCGCCCCTCGTCGAGTTCGGCCACGGCGCGCTCGTACTGCTCTTCGGTAATGGTCCCGTCGTCGCGCATCTTTCTGAGCTGGTCCAGTTCGGTGTCGGCGCTCATACTGGAACCTCTCACGAGGGCGGGCGGCAGCTGCATTTCGCCGGTCGCCACCGCGCGTTTCGCGCGGGCTACTGATTTCACCATTTTGCCCGCCCGAGTACGGCGCCGCCAGCGGCCCGACTGATCTTTCGCAGATTCGCGCGGGACGCTATACCCCCCCACTGATGGGGCGATTTGGGCTCCCGTGGTGAGGTGCGCACATGAGCTGGAAGCAGGTGCGGTCGGCAGGAATCGGCGGGGCGCTGGTCGTCGCGGTGTGGGCCACCGTCGCGCTGACGGCCCCCGCGCAGTTCCCAGACCCCGTTGCCCCGGTCAGGCCGGGCGGGTTCAACCCAATCGAACTGCCCGGCGCGCCCGCGAACGACCCGGAGCCGCTGCCGCCGATTGTGCTGTCCGGTTCGGAAATCGAGCAAGCGCAGTTCAGGGAGCGCCCGCAGCCGAGCGGCACCACCCTGCCCCCGAAGGGCAACACCCCCGCGCCCCCGCTCACCGCGACGAACGTCCCCGACCCGCCGTACCCCGTCGTGACGATTCGCGTGCGGGTCCCGGCCGACACGATGCCGGGGGACGACATCAAGTACACGATCACCGTGCAGAACGTCTCCGCCGCGGACGCGCACGCGGTCACCGTGCGCAACCCGCTCGCGGCCGAGGTCGAGTCGGTGGTGAGGGCCGAACCGGAACCGGACAAGGCGCAGTCCACCGCCAAGCAACTCATTTGGGCGCTCGGCACTTTGAAAGCGGGCGCGACGAGGACCATCGAGTTGACGCTCCGACAAAAGCCGAACGTCACGGAGCTTAAAAACCTCGCGTATGTGAAGTACGAGCACGGCCAAGCGGTCACTACCAAGATCGGCAAGCCGACCGTGAAGGTGACCAAGAGCGCGCCGAAGCAGACGGTGCGCGACGAGACGTACACGGTGCGCGTGCAGGTGGAAAACACCGGGAAGGTGCCCGCGGAGGGCGTGCGGGTGCTAGAGAACCTCCCCGCGTCCGCGGAGATCGAACCGGTCACCGCCGGCGCGAAGCGCGCGCAGCAGGCGGAGGGGCAGCAGTGGGTGTGGGAGATCGCCAAACTTCAACCGGGCGAGCGCCGGGTGATCGAGTACCGGGTCACCGCGCGCGAGGCGAAAGACGTGTTCACCCTCACCAGCGTCACGGGCCAGAAGCTGACCCCCGATAAGCCCGCCGAGGCCCGCACGCAGGTGCTCGTGTCCGGCCTCGACGTGAAGCTGACGGGCCCGGTCGGTGTGGTGAACGCGGGCGAGGCGGCGAACTACGAGATCGTGGTGCGCAACACCGGCACGCTCCCGAGTACGAACCTGAAGGTGACGGGGACGATTCCGGCCGACTGCAAACCGACCAAAAAGACCGAGGGCGGGCAGCTCTACCGCGACTCCGTGGCGTGGACCGTGCCGCGGCTCGACCCGGGCGAGGCGCAGTCGTTCCGGTACGCGGTCAAGGCCAGCACCACCGGCCGCCGGGTGGTCGCCGCCAGCGCGTCGGACGCGCGCGGCACCCGCGGCTCGCAAGAGTTCGCGACCACGTTCGCGGGTGTGGCGTCGCTGTCCTGGGAGACGCGGTTCGACCCGCTCACCGTCGCGGTGAACAAGCAGGGCGTGTTCACGGTGCGGGTCAAGAACACCGGCGGCGAGTCGGCCCGGGAGGTGCGCGTGCGGATCGACGTGCCGGACAACGTGAGCGTGGTGCAGACGACCCCGCAGGTGCGCGTCGAGAACAACGTGCTGCAGTTCGGCGCGGAGGAGATCAGAGGGTTCGGCGAATTGACCTACACAATCACGTTCGAAGGGAAGAAGGCAGATCAGGCGTGGTTCCGCGTGCGCATGTCGGCCGACTGCCTGGGCGACCGCCCGATGCAGACGGAGAAGATGGTCGAGGTGATCGGCGGGCCGAAGTGACGGGACGCCGCGGGCATCGCACGGCCGCGACTCGCTGAGGAACCGCGCCAGCGATAGTAGCTACGCGCTTCCGCACGGTACCTGAGGCGTTTCGGCTCGGGGCGAACGCGATTCTCTGTTCTCTGGCGTTCGTCCGCTGTTTCCTGTTTGTGCCAATCACGCTTTTCGGCGTGACAACTGCGGTTTTGTGTGCAAGAGGAATAGTTGGGCTGGTGCGTGAACGCCCATCTCCTTCCCTCCGTTCGGAGGCGACTCACGATGAAACGCTTCGTCGGCCTGTTCCTGATGCTCGCTGGCGGCGCGGCCACGCTGTACGGCGCGTACCATGTGATTAAAGGCGCCTCGGGCGCCATTATCGAGTTGCCCGGCGACCTCTCGGTCACGGCGCTCACGGGCGGGCTGATCGGTGTTTCGGCGTTCACGGTGGGTTTGATCTGGATGCGCGACTGAGTGCATCGGGACCGTTTTTCCGGCGCAACCCCTTTCGCCCGGCCCATCTAAGTGCTACGCTTGCAGAGTGAAAGCCGCCTGGCGCACGTCGCCAAGTGACACCGAGACCGCCCCACGGATGAGGGTTAACCCATGATTGCGTTACCGACAATACGACCGTGCGAACTCGCCCGCCGTGCGCGGGCCGCGGCCCTCGTGTTGCTTCCGGTGTCGCTGCTCGGGTGCGGTTCGGTGGAGCCGCCCGCGGCCGAGCAGTCGCCGCACGCGACCAACGGCGCGAACGACCCCGCGTGGGTGACCGGGCGCGCGCAGCTGCCCCCGCCCGACGCGGACCGCATCAACTACGACGAGCGGACCCGCACCCTTACGCTGTACGACCTTCCCGCGAACGACCGGTGGATGGTGCAGATGCCGGGCGACGAGTCCCCGCGGCCCGCGGCCCCGCAGCAGCGCGTCCCGGCCGATGCGGAACTGTCCGAGGTGAAGGTCTACTACGCCCGCCCCGGGGTGAAGCCGTCGCGCCCGGTGAGCGTGAAGATGATCCGCGACTGCGGTCAGACGCACAGCAGCCTCGCCGGCCTACACTAATACTACAGCGCAGGCTTCTTTCGTTTACTTCGCGGTGGCCGCAGTTCGGCGAGACGACGCTTGCGGTGGCTGATCGCGGCGCGACGGTTTCGTTCCTGACGCCACCTTGACCACTTCAGGATCTCGGCGCTGTCCCACTCG
>JBJSXS010000167.1:0-5943 GCA_046086545.1 Gemmata sp. | reverse complement strand
TCCTTCGGCGCAAAGCTATTTCCCTTGCACGGCGGTCACGACGACCGTCTCGCCTTCCAACTTGGCCGTGTAGGTTACGGTCCAGCCCTGGCCCTGCTGGACCGCGGCCCAGGGGAACGCAAGCGGCCCCCTGCCGGCTTGCGGGCCTTGCGCGACCGTGGTGGGCTTGCCCGCTTGCACCGAGCGGACTTCGATCGCGAACTCGCGTTTGCTCCCGCTCACGCCCAGTGGGGCCGGCGGGAGCGGCAGGTCCGCGCGGATCGTCTGGCCGACGACCGCGAACGTGCCGCTCACCAGCGTTACGCTGGCGGCCTGCGGGGTTACGCGCTCCTGCGTGAGTTTCACGCGTACGAGCGCATCGGAACCGCCGGCGGCCTTGTTCGTTGCCTTGAAGTCGCCGGCCCACTCGCCGGAGACCTTCACCGAGTGCCTGTCGGGCGCGACTTCGACTTTCACGTTCTTGGCGCTCGCGGGTGCGCCTGCGAGGACCGCTTCTGTGATCGTGAACCCCGGACGCGCGCCGAGCGTTTTGGTGAAAGCGGTTGCGTTCTTGTCGGGCACCGGCACCGCGACCGACTCGGTCGTCGCGGCGCGCTCGACCTTGTTGCCGGTGTCGGTCACCTTGAGGACGACCATGGTGGTGCCGTCACGCGGCGCCTCGACCTTGATGGTGGTCGACTCCTTCGCGCCGATCTTGCCGTTGTGCGCGACGAGCGACACCGGGAACGTGTCAGGCTTCTCGAAGGTGACGAGTCGCTCGATCTTCCCGCCGGGTGTGACTTCGACGCGGCCGCCCCCCAGGTCCCACACGCACGAATCCGCTTGTGAGACCTCCGCAGTCAGCTTGAACGTTGCGGGGGCAGTTGTGCCCCCCACGGGCTGGACGGCGAAGCCGGTGATTTTCGGCGTCGTGTCCGGCGCCTTGACTTGCACATCGATGGGAACGTTGCGCTCGTTCTCTTCGCCCAGGAAATTGCGAACAGTAAGTTTCACACTGTAGGTGCCGGGCTTCGCGTAGGCGTGCGTGACGGGCTTGTCCGGCGCGAACGGTTCGAGCGGGGTGCCGTCGCCGAAATCCCACCAGCCGCTCTCGCCGGTGGCCCGGTTGTCGCACGTGAGTGTCGTACCGTCCGCGCTGACCGCGAAGTTCGCGACCGGTTTGGTCGGCTTCACGACACGATCGACGACCGCAGTGACGTAGGTGCCGGCGATACCGCCGCTCAGACCCAAAATACCCAGGACCCCGGCCTTGAGCCACCCACCGGACTTCGACTTCGCCGGGGTGGAGTTCGAGGTCGGTGCCGGGTGTGCGGGATCGGACATGGTGCCAGTCCTCCGTGACTGTGAGTGAATCAACCGCCGAGGATACGCACAACGGGAAGGGCGGGACAAGCCGAACCGCGCGCGACGCAGCCGCTGCCCTCAAGCGCTCAACAAATACACGATCACCCAGCAGCGGTTCTTCAATTCCGCGGCCGTGACCGACCGGATCGATCAGCCCGCTTCCAGACGCTCCGTCAGGTGCTCCCGGCTCTTACCGTCCGGGCGAATGCCATTCGACCGGACGGGTTGACTGCGGAAGTAACGAGCCCTTCTAGTGCTCCCCCCGTGGTCTGCAAAACGGTTTACTTTTCCAACCCAAGGAACCGCTGGTTGGCGTCGAAGCGGCCGCTGAAGGGCTTGTCCTTGAGGTAGTTCGCGCGGGTGTGGCGCGCCAATCCAAGACCTGTGATCGCAACCAGCATCTCGTCGGGGTGGAGCTCGGACGCCAGCTGCGCGTCAGTGTCGCCAAGGATCACGCGCCAGCTGTGGCGCGACGCGTGGCCCGGCACGCCGAACGCTTGCAGCACTGCTGCGTTGTTGACGAGCGCCTCCCAGTTGTTCGGGTACAGCTTGATCATCTGCGACAGGTCTTGCCAGAACGTCCAGAGTTGCAGCCCGTACCCCCGGAGCAGCGAGGCGGCTTGCGGCAACAGGTCCAGCGAGCCGAGTTGGGCGGCTTCGTCGAGAAGGAACAGGGTGCGCCGCTTGGGAAGGCGCGTGCGGCGCATCACCACCGTGAGCAGGGTCACGACCCACAGGCGCAGCAGCGACCGGTGGCTGTGCAGTTTCTCGGGCGGCAGCACGAGATAGATGGTAATGGGTTTGTTGTGAAGCAGGTCGTTCAGCTCGAACGTGGACCGCTCCAGGCTGCGCGCGACCGCGGTGCTGCCCAGGCACTTCACGAACGTGGTCGCCGTGGTGCGGATGCACGGGCGCGTCTTGTCCGATGGGGCCGCGAGGTATGCGATGAACTCGTCGCGCGCCAGCGGCGACATCGTCTTCTTTCGCGTGTCGAGCGCGACCGCGAGCGTGTAGTCGAGGTCGTCGTTGTACAGCAGTTCGCGCAGTGTGCAGAGGTTGCGCTTGTCGGGCGCCGACGAGGTCGCGACATCGGCGATGAGGCCGGAAACGAGGCCGCGCCCGGTGTCCTCCCAGTAGCGATCCGTGCTGAACTCGTGCCCGACGGAGAGCTGCGCCGCGAGCATTTCGGCGTCGGACTCCAAGTCCGACCCGGGCACGTGAAACAGGTCGAACGGGTTGAGCCGGTCGCCCTTACCCTGCTGGGTGACGAGGCCGAACGGGTCGATCACGACGACCCGCTGTCCCATCTCTCGCCGGTGCCGCGCGGTGACCTGATAGTTCTCCCCCTTGATGTCGGTGACGATCACCGTACCGGGGTAGGTGAGCAGCGCGGGGATGATCGCGCCGACGCCCTTGCCGGCACCAGTCGGCGCGACTGTGAGCAGGTGCCCGTCGCCGCTGTAGGTGAGCGGGGCAAGAGCGTTTGCGTGCGGGTCGGTCGTGGGTTTGAACCCGAGAACGGGCTTGTGCGCGGTTCCTTGCCAGCCAAGAAACACAGCGGTACCGTCGTCCGGCAATACGCTGTCCGTACTCCGGGTGCGCGGCTTCTTCTTGGGATCTCGCCGCGCGGCCTTCTCTGGGCCGCCGGAAGACCCTTTGGCCGGGTCGAACATGGACTGCTCCTGCGACCGCCGCACGGCGGTTCTCCGAACTCGTAGGGTCCTGGCGGGTGAGCGGGGTTAGCTCACCAACCATATGCCCAACGCGCTACAACCTTAGACTGTACTTCGCCCGCCGAGGTTCGGTGTCTGTAAAAGCACGCCTCTACAAATGCTCCCGATTGAGCTTGTAGGTGTAGATGATAACCGAACCGGGTGGCCGCCGCGATGACAGAAGCCGCGCACAGAAGTGCTGAACGGGTGAGGGTTAGAAAGGCGGGCGCCGAAGCCCCATCCTTTCTGACCCCCACCCGCTCACCCGTCCGCAGATCGAACGGGGTTACTTGCCCCTGTGGCCGTCGTGGCACGCCTTGCAGGACCCCTGGATCGCGCCAGCGGCCTTCTTCGTCGCGTCGGCGTCCTTCTTTTCGACTGCCTCGGACAGCGCCTTCGTGTTGGCCGCGTACTTGCCGGCCAGGTCTTCCCACGACTTCGCATCGCCCTTCGGCGGGGTGGCCTTCGAGAGCAGCGCACCGTTGGCCGCCAGCTCCTTGGCCGGCGCTGCCGCGTCTTCCAACTTGCCGGCCTTCACCGCGGCCTGCACCTTCCCGAACAGCGCGTCGGCACCCTTGTGCCCGGCTGCCATGATCTGCTTCGACGTCTTCTTATCCTGGGCCTTCGCGCTCTCGATCTGCGCGCACATCACGGCGCAGACGGCGAACACGCCGGCCAGCGCCACCTTCGTCATCAACCGCAGCATTTGGAACATCTCCAGGAACACAGCCCACCGGTCGGAGCGGGTGACCGTCACACGCTCCGACGGCAGACTATACAGGGCCGCGCGGCCTGAGCCGAACGGAAAATGGCGGGACCGCACAGAATCTCTCGCCGCCGTGAGCGCGCGACCGCGCCCGGGTTACAGACGCGGGCCGCCGCACCGTTATTCACCCCGTTCCGCGCGGAGGCGCGAACTGCCCGGCTCGCCCCTACCAGAGCCGCAGCGCGCGCGATATATTTACCCAATCAACACGTACGGTCCCGCGCGGCGTTCGCCATTGACCTTCCTCGGCGACCCGCGGGGAGTACCTTCTTCCGGTCCCGCGCCGACCTTCCGGCGACCCGGCGGGACGCCCCATCTTCCCGGGCAGCACGCGCAATGACCCCCTGGCACCGCAACGAGTACATCCTCAAGGGCCTTTTCCTGGGGCTGTGGGTGTTCTTCGCTCTCCAAGTCCCGCAGAACTCCACCGACGCCTGGAGGGACATCGGCTGGATCCTCGGCTGGGTCGGCACCGGCCTCGCCGTCGGTCTGGCACTCGGTACCGCGCGGCTCATGCGGCGCGGGGTGAAGCCGTGGGCCAACCTGAAGGCGTTTCCGCTTCTGGTTCTGCTCGAAAGCCCGTTGTTCATTTACAGCGGCGTCCTGATCGGCCTCATGTGCGGCGTGCTGTCCGGGCGCGCGTTCGCGGAGCCGTGGGCGCGGCCGCTGGCCGAAGTGTTCGGCCTCACCTGGGGCGACATCAAGCACACGCCCCCGGTCGGCGACTGGCTCGGGTACTGCGCGTTCGGTGGCGCGCTGCTCGGATTCGGCCTTTACCGCATGCGGCAGATGGAGGCCGGCGGCACGCGGTTCTTACTCGGCGGCGCGGTGGCGTGCGTGCTGGTGTACCTGGCGGGCGAGTACATCCTCGAAATCAGGGTGCCGGACCTGACGGACCCGGACAAGAAGGTGTCGTTCTTCGCGTCGGCCGACCGGCGCTTCAACCTCGGGCTGTACATCTTGCTGGGCCTCCCTTTCTTTTATCTGCTCACCTTCAGCGGCGAGGCGGAAGAGTCGGAAGTCGAGATCATGACGCTGTGTGCCGGCCTCGGCGTGTCGCTGCACCTCACGGGCATCGCAACGCTGTTCCCGAACATCGGGGGGGCGACCGCGTTTCTGGTGCCGGTGGTGCTGTACTTCGTGTACGCCACCCGCGTGCTGCCCGGGCTGCGGGTGTTTAAACACGTGCTGCGCGGTTTCAGCTACATGAACCTCGGGCAGCTCGGCCTCGCGATCCGCTTCTTCCGCCGCGCGCTTGAACTGAACCCCAACAGCGAACTCGCGACCGAGGGTATGCACCGGTTGCACAACGGGGTCACCCTTGACACACTGAACCGCTACCCCGAACTGGCCGAAGACCTCGACTTCCGGCTGTGTCTCGATCGCGCCAACTCGCTCCTGATGACGCCCCCGGCGCCGCACGCGCGCGACGAGGCCGAGCGGTTCCTGGCGCTCGTCGAGCAGAAGAAGCCGGTTTACTCCGCCCGCGTCGATTACCTGCGGGTGATCTCACTGATTCACGCGAAACAGTACGACAGCGCGTCCGACGCGCTCGGGCGGTTGCTCAGCCCCGAAACCCCTGGCTACCACCCGACCGTGCGCGGCGCGCTCCTGTTCGACGCTTGGTCCCTTGCCATCGACGGGCCGAAGAACCTGTCCGACCGCTTGGGGTGGCCGGAGCTGAACAAGCCCGGGCGCCGGATGGAGGCCGTCGCGGCGGTCGAGCGCAAGCTCGCGGTCGACCCGAACAACGAGAAGGCCAAGGAGTACCGAAACGTTCTCTACGCGCAGCTGCAGGAAGGGGAGTTCGTCGCGGCCACGGCCGCAGGGCTTCCGAAGGACTTCAACTACGAGTACGTCGAGCAACTCGGGCTGCAAATGGCGGACGACGCCGACCCGGACCGGCGCGAGCGCGGGCTGAGCTACCTCCGCATCGCCGGCCGCGGGCTGCTGGCCCGCGGGCCAAGCATCTTCAAGAAGCTGGCCGACGTGTACGAGAGGCACGGCGAAGCCCACACCGCGCGCGTCTATCTGGAGCAGGTAAAGCGCAGCGGGCGCGAGTTCGGCGCCGGCCGCCTCGCGAAAGACCAGAAGGAGATCTACCTCAACGCGCTTCGCCGG